>CAYWMF010000104.1:0-6015 GCA_964459175.1 uncultured Oscillospiraceae bacterium | reverse complement strand
GTATTACGGCTTATTCTGAATCAATTCGTTATGTCGATTTTCGGAATAATGCTCACTATGTCTACGATAAACGTAGGCTCGACCCTCTGCGCGGTTGTATCCTGCATAGCGCTGTTTTTGTACTTTTTCCTTATTTACAATGTCATGTGGGACAGAGGCGCGCGAGATGTGATCAAAGCACGGCACACCAACAAGCAAACACCCTTTAAAGGCTTTGTAACGTCGCTGTATGCCGCAATTCCGACGATTGTCTTGACCGTTATCTTTTCCTGTATTACCGAAGGCATGACAAATGTCAGCAATTTTGCAAACACTCTTTATACCGTGACAAAGCTCGTGCTCACCTTGGGCTTTCAGGGAATGTACCATGGCATCGCACAGCTGTTTTCGTATCATTTCGTCTTTTATATAATCATGATTTTCCCCGCGATTATTCTGGGCGGCGCGGCATATTTGTTGGGCTACAAGAACATACGCATTATCCCCGAAAAGAAAAAGCAATAACATAATATTCGCAATCACCGCATAGATTTTGTATGGGTGATTTAAGTGAACAGAAAAGCGGCAAATATTTTTATAATCAAATTTTTGCTTTTTATAATTCTTTTTGTCATTGTTTTTACCGTGATTTCGCGCGTCGGCTACATTACGGCGGGCAAAAGCATGTTTCCGAACTACAATTCGGTATACAGCGAAAAGCCGAATGCAAAAAGCCTGCCGATTATAGTTATCGATCCCGGTCACGGCGGACCTGACAACGGCGCCGTCGGAATAAACGGCGTACACGAAAAGGATCTTAATTTGATTATGTCGAAAATGGTGGGCGAGCTTTTGTCGGTGATGAGCTTTGATGTCCGCTATACTCGCACCGACGATGTTTCACCGGGCAACTCCGATAAATTCGTCAAGCGGGACGATTTGTCCTATCGCGTCAAGTTTACACGTGAATTCGAGGCTCCGCTGTTTGTCAGCATACACATGAACAAGTTCGGCGTGGAAAAATACAGCGGCTCACAAGTGTTTTATTCAAAAAACAATCCCGCTTCCGAGGTTCTTGCCATCAAAATTCAGCGCGCAATCCGCCGGCTTATTCAGCCGGAAAATACGCGCGAGGTTAAAAAAGCCACCTCAGCGATTTTTGTTCTTGACCGTCTGGAAACCCCGGCGGCGCTGGTTGAATGCGGATTTTTGTCCAATTCCCGCGAGGCGCAGCTGTTAACTCAGCCGCAATACCAAAAAAAGCTTGCCTTTTGCATTGCTATGGGAATAGCCGATTACTTCAAAAAAGAATAACAAAAGGAATCAATATGGTAACAAATAACAAGAAAGTCGTGTTCGTCTGTTCTGAATGCGGCAACGAATACTCAAAATGGTATGGGAAATGCCCTGCCTGCGGCGCCTGGAGCAGTCTTATAGAGGAATCACGCATAACAAAATCCGCCGCAAAGGCGCCCGTAAAATCGGCCGGAATAGTAAAAGCATCCTCAAGCATAAAAATAAAGGATATCGAGCTTTCGGAAATACAAACTCGGTATATGACCGGCATCGGAGAATTCGACAGAACACTGGGCGGCGGAATAGTCAAGGGCTCGGTTTCGCTGATAAGCGGTGAACCGGGCATCGGAAAATCCACATTGCTTTTGCAAATATGCCGCGATATAAATAAAAAAGTGTTGTATGTATCGGGCGAGGAATCCGCCTCGCAAATAAAAATGCGCGCGGTTCGGCTCGGCGTGGAAAGCGACGAGCTGTTTGTGATGTGCGAAACGAATGTTGAGGTTATCCTCGAAGAGGTGGATAGAATATCGCCGGACATTCTGATCCTCGACTCAATTCAGACGGCCTACGACCCACAGGTGTCCTCGCCGCCCGGCAGTATCACTCAAACAAAGCAGGTTGCCTTGGCTATTATAGAAAAAACCAAAACCACCGATATGGCAACGCTCATCGTAGGGCATGTCAACAAAGACGGTGCCATTGCCGGTCCAAAGGTTTTGGAGCACATGGTGGACGTGGTTATATATTTTGAGGGTGAGCGCTCGAATTCGTTCAGAATTCTGCGCACCATCAAAAACCGTTTCGGCTCCACCAATGAAATCGGCGTATTTGAAATGAACGAAAACGGTCTGTGTGAGGTAAGCGACCCAAGTGAAGCGCTACTGGCGGGCCGACCGAAAAATGTTTCGGGCAACTGTACCGTCTGCATAATGGAGGGCACGCGCCCGATAATTGCCGAAATACAGGCGCTGGTCACAAAATCGGTTTTTCCCTCACCCAAAAGGCTTTCGCAGGGTGTGGATTTCAACCGCATGTCGCTGATAATGGCGGTGCTTGAAAAAAGGCTGGGCTATCATTTGTCAACGCAGGACGTTTATCTGAACATTGTCGGCGGTCTTAAAATCGACGAACCGGCCTGCGACGCCGCGATAATGCTGGCGCTGGCCTCGGGCTTTAAGAATATACCGATTTCGGACGAGGTTATCGCCATAGGTGAAATCGGACTTGCCGGGGAAATACGCTCGGTCAGCTTTTTGCAAAAGCGTATTAACGAGGCCGCGCGGCTGGGCTTTAAGGTGATTATCGTGCCAAAGCGCAGTATGTCCAAAATCGTTTGCCCGGAAGGGATAAATCTTGTCGGCATAAAAAGCATTTTTGAAGCCGTCGAGCTTTTCAATGTACAAGACAATTAGCATTTTCAATGTTTTTTGTATAGTATATACAGTCGCCGACGAGTGTTAAATTCAAGCCTTTTTGCTCAAGCGCTTGCTCGTCATTGGTACAATAGCCGTCCTTTTGATAAATACAATCGCTGTCGCATTTGATAAGTGTCATAAATACCTCCGCATTTGTTTGTCGGATATAATTTATGCTGTTTATCAATACGAATTCCGCTTTTTTTACATTGTAACAAAAATGAAAGCTGTGTTACGAATATGCAATACGCTTTTTGCAGTCATCTGATAACCGAAGAAATAAGAGCTTCATTTATTGAAAACAATATTGAAATAATACCGGTTAAGGATTGCGCCGCACTCCCCTCGCCCACTCGTTCACATGCCGATATGCTGTTTTTCAAGGCCTGTGAAAATTTGTGGATAGCGCAAAAGGGTGCATTTGAGGCACTTGAAATTACCTCACCGTCAGTGCACTTTATAACCGACGACTTTGACTTGCCGACGGTTGAATATCCGCACGATATACGCTTTAACGCCGCGCTTATTTCTGGCTTTTTGTTTTGCCGCGAAAGGTATGTTTCGCCGAGGATCGTTGAAAATGTCAAGGCGAAAATTGTCGATATACGTCAAGGCTATGCCAAATGCTCAATGTGCAAGGTGAACGAATATTCGTTTATCACGTCCGACCCCTCTCTCAAAAAAGCCGGTGACAAATGCGGGTTGGACGTGCTTTTGATTTCACCCGGATATATCGGGCTTGACGGATACGATTACGGCTTTATCGGCGGAGCTTCGGGGCTTTGCGGCAAGCGTCTTTTCTTTTTCGGCGATATAACAAAGCACCCGAATTATAACGAAATTCACAGCTTTATCAAAAGCCGCGGCGTTGAAGAAATAATGCTTTCGAAAAATCCGCTGTACGATTACGGCGGAGTATTGTTCGTATGAAAAACATTGACACAGCTTAAAATATATGCTATAATATCCGATATACAATTATATCCGCCAACCTAACAATAAAAAGCGCGAGGTTTAAAATGAGTATCAACTTTTGGCAAAAAGATATAGAAACAATGAAAAGAGCGGACATTGAAGCCATACAGCTTGCAAAGCTAAAAAAGCTGGTGGATTATTGCTACAACAATGTTCCTTTTTACAAGAAAAAGCTGGACGAGGCAAAAGTTACTTCGGACAAAATAAAGTCGTTGTCCGATATTAAATACATACCCTACACAACAAAAGAAGATATCCGCGACAATTATCCCTTCGGCCTTTTTGCCGTCCCGCAAAAGGATATTGTAAGAATTCACGCCTCCTCCGGCACAACCGGCAAGCCCACCGTTGTCGGCTATACGCGAAACGACCTTGAGCTTTGGACCGATTTGGTTGCGAGAATTGTAGTTTCTGCCGGTGCAACGTCCGATGATGTAGCGCAGGTTTCATTCGGCTACGGCCTTTTCACCGGCGCGCTGGGACTGCATTACGGTCTTGAAAAAATCGGCGCTACCGTTATTCCCGCCTCCAGCGGAAACACCGAAAAGCAGATAATGCTGATGGAGGATTTGGGCACAACAACCCTTATTTCCACGCCGTCCTATTCTCTGTACATGGCAGAGGTTGCCAAGGAAATGGGTAAAACACGCGACAACTTCAAGCTTCGTCTCGGTCTTTTCGGCTCTGAGGGCTGTACCGAAGAAATGCGCGACAAATTAGAAGAGGCTTGGGGGCTTTTCGTAACGGACAACTACGGCATGAGCGAATTGACCGGTCCGGGCGTTGCGGGCGAGTGTATTTACCGCTGTGGACTGCATATTGCCGAGGATCACTACATACCCGAAATTATATCGTCGCAAACACTGGAGGCTTTGGACGACCAATCGCAAGACGGAGAGCTGGTGTTCACCACACTGTCGAAAGAGGCTTTTCCGCTTTTGAGATACCGTACAAAGGATATTTCTTCGTTGAATTACGAGCCCTGCAAATGTGGTAGGACGCATGTCCGCATGAAAAAGGTCACCGCGCGTGCCGACGATATGCTTAAAATCAAAGGCGTCAACGTGTTCCCCTCTCAAATTGAAAGCATTTTGGTTAAAATGCCGCATATCAGCCCGAATTATCAGCTGGTGCTCACCACCAAAAACTACATGGACAACATTGAAGTTCGCGTAGAGCTGACCGATGCGACACTGCTTGAAAAGTATTCGGAGCTCGAAAATCTTCAAAAATCAATTTACCAGAAAATTAAAACCGTTTTGGGCATCGACGTAAAAATCACGCTTTTACAGCCCAAAACCATTGAACGCACCGCCGGCAAGGCAAAGCGCATTATCGATCTGCGCGGCAAAAAAACAATATAATAAAGGAATAAAGCTATGTCAAAAACTATAATGCTCGGAAATCAGGCGGTTGCGCGCGGCTTATACGAAGCCGGATGTGTGCTTGTTTCGAGTTATCCCGGTACGCCGAGTACCGAAATAACCGAATTTGCCGCCAAATACGATGAAATATACGCAGAATGGGCACCCAACGAAAAGGTTGCGCTGGAGGTAGCGCTGGGCGGTGCGGTAGCGGGAGGGCGAAGCTTCTGTGCGATGAAGCACGTCGGCCTGAATGTTGCCGCCGACCCGCTGTTTATTACCGCATATACCGGTGTTAACGGCGGTATGATAATCGCAGTAGCAGATGACCCGGGAATGCATTCCTCGCAGAATGAGCAGGATTCGCGCCACTATGCCGCTGCGGCAAAGCTTCCGATGCTGGAGCCCGCCGACAGCGCGGAATGCCTGGAATTTGTAAAAACAGCCTACGATATGTCCGAAAAATACGACACGCCGTTCATTTTGCGCCTGACAACCAGAGTTTCGCATTCTCAAAGCATTGTCGAAACAGGCGAACGAGTTGAGCACGAAATAAAGGAATATACCAAAAATCCGCAAAAATATGTCATGATGCCGGCCGCCGCAAAGCAGCGCCACATTGTGGTTGAACAGCGGCTGAACGACCTTGTTGACTGGGCAGATTCGGAATGCCCGTTCAACAAAATCGAATATAATTCCAAAAAGCTCGGAATTGTCACCTCCGGAATTTCCTATGATTACGCCAAAGAGGTTTTCGGCGACAACGCTTCATATTTTAAACTGGGTATGGTCTACCCGCTACCTGAGAAAAAGCTTATCGAATTTGCCTCCCGCGTAGAGCGCGTAATCGTTATCGAGGAATTGGACGATATTTTCGAAGCTCATTTGAAAAAGCTGGGCATTAAATGCGACGGAAAAAATCTTTTGCCAAAGGTTTCTGAGTTTTCGCATGAGCTTATCCGCGAAAAGCTCTTGAATATAAA
>CAYWMF010000103.1:0-6057 GCA_964459175.1 uncultured Oscillospiraceae bacterium | reverse complement strand
CGACAAGGGCGATAGCCCAAAGACTTGCATAGCAAGGCTTTATGCATATATTATAACCCACAATCCTCCGTAATGTCAATAGCCTGTAAAAGTTTATTTACGGTTTAAGCTTGTATGACATCATTTTAACTTGGTAATGCTATTACAATATTTTACTGAGGAGCTTATGGTTTCATCATTCGCTTACGGTATGAACTTTTACAAGCTTTTTTGGGTGTTTTTATCGGAGGCTTTCTTGGCTTCGCGGCTTTTATCCGTTTATGTCCAGTGCCATCGAGCGAATACCCAACGCTGTCGGGATACCTTTTACATGGTGCCTTTTGGCGTTCATGCTGTTCGATTCTTTTGCTTCGGCTGTTGTTGTCTACCGCACGGTTCAGCATAAAAACAAAATCACGGCAAAAAACAGCTTTTGGTAATTCATCGACCGCCGTTTTTCCGGTAATCGTGTGAACGGAATATATCCGAATATGCAATTCGATATCAAGCTCACAGGAAAACGTGAATTTTTGAAAAAAAATTACGTTTGGAAAATAGGGATAAATACGCTCTTTTGTGAAAACGCCTTGACAAATGTGATAATCGGTGTTATAATATTAGCATAAAGCCTTGTTTCACAAGTCTTTGGGCTGTCGCCCTTGTCGCGCTTACACGCGACTGCAATATTGTATCACTCACAAAAATGCCCTTGCAAGCAAGCATTTTTGCTTCGTGTTATAATATTAGCATAAAGCCTTGTTTCACAAGTCTTTGGGCTGTCGCCCTTGTCGCGCTTACACGCGACTGCAATATTGTATCACTCGCAAAAATGCCCTTGCGAGCAAGCATTTTTGCTTCATATTAAATTTTTTACGAAAGGAAACGTTTTATGTCAAACATCTGGCACGATATATCTCCCAAACGTATACATCCCGACGATTTCATCTGCGTTATAGAAATTTCCAAGGGCAGTAAGAAAAAATACGAGCTGGACAAAGAAACCGGCTTTTTGATGCTCGACCGAATTTTGTATACCTCTACGCATTATCCCGCGAACTACGGCTTTATCCCGCGTACCTACGGCGACGATAACGACCCGCTCGACGTTCTTTTGCTCTGCTCCGAAATGATTGAGCCCATGACGCTGGTTCGCGCCTATCCGATCGGCGTGATTTCGATGATAGATAACGGTCGCCACGACGAAAAAATCGTCGCAATTCCGTATAACGACCCGAACTATAATTTTTATACCGATATTGAACAGCTTCCCAAGCATGTTTTTGATGAAATGAGCCACTTCTTCTCGGTTTATAAAGCACTTGAAAACAAAACGACCGACGTTGACGAGGTTCAAAACCGCGAAAAGGCGATAGAGGTCATAGACCAAGCCATCAACAGCTATATTGAAAAATTTTGCAAATAACCGATTAAATCGTTACGTAAAAAACTCCGCATACCGACTTTTGGCGGTATGCGGAAATTTTTTACAGCATTTTTATGCGGGGTTTGTATTTGTCGAGGTATTCCTTGTTCTTTTCGTCTCCGCCGGGGGTGTTGGCACTGGACCAAACCGGCGGCTTGATGCCGGCTTCGATGCACAGGCGAACTGTTTCGATTTCCAAAAGATGGGCTATATAGAAGTCCGCAATGTTGGAAACCGGCGCGATGGGAGTGTCAAGACCGGGAACATTTACTACAGCGTCGCCGACCGGGTTGAAGTCCTCGATGCAGACATCGGCGTAGTCGTTGAGGTTTGTTTTGTTGGGGTGACGAATGAAGTGATCCGCCGGCATTTCCTTTTGCCATGCCTCGGAGGATACCGCGATAATCTTAACCTCGCGCTTTTTGGCTTCCATTGCCGCGTCGATAGTGGCGGGATTGATGCCTATGTTGTGGAAGATTATCAATACGTCGTCCTTTTGCAGATCGTAATACTTCATAATGGAGGCGCCGAAGTTGACGGTTCTTTCAAGCTCAAGGTATTTGAGCGCCTGATTGAATACCGAAAGGCCGGTTTCCATTATAGGATTGATGCAGGAAAGACCTCCCGCACGGAAAAACATTTCGCCTACAGGCAGGGTGGTGTGTCCGCCGCCGCCGTAAACATTGATAAGACGGTCGTTTTTGATGGCGTCGCGCATAAGAACCGCTGCGGCGTGAATGTTTTCGCCCTGGGTGTTGTTTATCTTTTCGAGATTTTCGACAACTGACTTATAATATCCGAAATCGTTTATCATGGTTATACTCCTTTTATCAGAAATTCGGGGTATTGTTTACCTTAACCGGCTTGCCGGTGGAAATGCTTTCGTAAGCGGCAAGCATTGTTACGATGGAACCGTAATGATCGCGCAAACCTACCGGCGGTTTTTCGCCTTCGCGAACGCATTCGTAGAACTCCTGAATACGTCTGTTCCACAGCTGGTTCCAAGCGGTTACGCACATATATTCGCCGTCCCTGCCGGTCTGGCGGCAGAAAGTTTTTCCGTACAGGTCGCAAATGATGGTACCCTTTTCGCAAACGGCGGTCATGTAGACCTCAACGCAACGGGGGTATTTTTCCCACTCAACCTGAACCGGAACGTGATGCTCGTCATTGGCGTAGGAGGGGTCGATGGAGAAGATAGCGCCGTTGTCGAGCTTGCCGATAAGGCGAACCATTTCTTCAACCTTGACGCTGTCACGCAGGTTGGGGGCGACGTTGGCGTAAACGGTATCGAAGGACGCGCCCGTAACGAAGCGTATTGCATCGAAAACATGCGGGTGATCGGCAAGAGCGCCGCCGCGGAAACGCGGGTCATCGGGCTTAAGAGATACAACCTTTCCGAAGCTTGCCTCGGGGTCGCACTGCCAGCCGCGCCACCAAACGGGGTTGTGGGAATAGTTGACCATGTTTATGGACAACAGCTTGCCGTATTTACCGGATTGAATGATGTCTCTGACGTGGTAGAGGGGAGCGTGATGACGCATTTCGAGTTCGACCTGGAAAGCAAGACCCGCTTTTTCGGTAAGCTCGACCATTTCGCGATATTCGTCGAGGTCGAAGGTCGGGATTTTCATGGAGAAAATGTGCAGTCCGCGCTTTGCGGCGTCACGAACCTGCTGCATATGGGTTTTGTTGTCACTGGCGATAACAACCGCTTCAAGGTCGGGGTGCGCATTGTAAAGCTCCTCATCGGTGCGGTATCTCGGAATGCTGTCGGGCAATCTTTCAATCGCTTCACTGCCGTAAACAATGGAAATGCCTACCAGCTCGAACAGTGGGTTATTTATCAAGTCATAATAACTCTTGGCGTGTCCGTGGTTACAGGAAAGTATGGCAATTTTAATGGGTTTTATCATTATAATACCTCCTTTATGGTTACGGTTGTGCCCGTTTCGGACGATTTGTAAATCGCTTTAATCGCAGCTTTCATGCGTTTGTCGGCTTCTTCCCAGCCTTCGGTGATTTTGTTATTTCTGATTACCGTGTAAATTGCGATGACTTTTGCGGTTTGATCTTCATCGAGACCGTAGAGGTAGTGGTCGTCATCGTCGTATATTTCGGTAGCCGGCGAAAGCTCGGAGAAGATGTTGAGCTGGTGTGTGGTTACCATGGTACCGACGGAACGGTCGTTCGCCATGCCGTGCTTGGTGTAAATACGATGCTGGCATTCGTTGGCGGCACCGCTCGGCATTGTGCAACCGATGTTGAGGTTGGCGCAAGCGCCGCTTTCCATTACCGCGATAAAGTTGACGGCGTCACCGTTGACATAGGCGGTAACTTTTTCGACGGTGCTATGAAGAAAGTATTCGGCAAGATCCATTTCACGGTAAATAAGTTCGTCGATTTTGACGTCCTTGCCCATAAATGAATAAGCGTTGAGCGAGCTGTTTTCCTCGGGATTTTTCTCGCCGTACTGTGCGAGCGAGTGTGCGCGCGATTCGTAATGGTTGTGGAAAAGCGGAATTCTTTTGCCTTCGAGTATGAGCGTATCGAGATATTCACCCGGCTTTTTGGGCTCGAGTTCAAAAGCGGGAATGGGTTGTCTGCAAATTTCAAGCAGCTTCTTTACGCCCTCTTCGACGGTGGTGACCGGTTTGGTTAAAAACATAATATTACCTCACTTTCTGTTCATTACTCTGTTATAGTTTTCGCCGATTTTATCCCATAATGCAATGGGGTCTCTGGCAGCAACCGAGGTGCCGTAGCCGCCGCGATAGGTCCAGGTGGCAAGACGGTCTACTCCCATTTTTTCATACAAATCTACTATTTCGTCAACCTGCTCCAGCTTTTCGGGCATCTTGTTGTAGCCCATCAGCCAGCGTTCCGACTGCTTGCCGTACTTTTTGGCCATAGCCACGGTGCGCTCGGTGATTTCCTCGAAAAAGCTGCGGGGCAGCGACCAATTGATAATTGTGGTGGAAAATACGTCAAAGTACGGGCAGGAGGCTACCATATCCCAGTTGTCGTAGCCGCGCAGCTCGGTTACGTAATAGCTGTTGAGGGTTGCGTGAACGCAACAGGTGATTTCCAAATTCGGGTTGTATTCCTTGAGCGCCTTTGAAACGTCGGTCAGGGTCTGCAAAGCCTCGCGCCAGCGGAACTGCTTTACATCGTCGTTCATGAATTTCGGCATTTCATAGCCGTAGTATTCCTCGAATTTTTTCATACATTCGGGGCAACGGCACGCCCAGTCGTCTCCCGCACCGCCGGTTATCGAAGCGTAAGCCTTGGGATAAGCGTAATGCGGCTCGTCCCAGAAAAATCCGTCAACCTCGGTGTTCTTGGCAAGCTTTAAGCAAATGTTCTTGAAATAGTCGCGGAAGGAATTGGTATTGAAGCAGGCGGCATTGAGAACCTCGCCGGTGTATGCCGATACCTGACGGTGGTGAATGTTGTTTTGCAAAAACAGGCTGACCTGCTCGCCGCCGAAGTATTTGCCTATGCCCCAGGTGTCCGCGATAACGCGAAGACCGAGCTTGTGTGCGGCTTTTACAATATTGTTGATGTTGGGAAACCAAAAGTCCATATCGAACTCGGTTATTGCAAGGATTACGGTGTCACAGCCATGAGCCTTCATTTCGCGGAAATCCGCCTCCGCGTGTTCAACGTAATTCAGACCGTAGTAGCTGATACCGGTATGCTTGATAGACATAAAGAACCTCCTTTATTTATTTGGTTTATCAACATTATACACCGTCGTCGTCGTCTTTACAATGCAATTTTCCGAACAATATTTACACTTTTCCGAACTTGACAAAAGTATAAAAAGGTGGTATACTTGAAACAGAACAGTAATCCTATGTATTAATTTTTGCAAAGGGGCGTGATTTCGTTATGTTTTTCCAAACTCAAGATTTTACGGCAGAGCTTCTCACGGTGGTCGAATTGGAGTGGGATAAGGTCAACGCGCACGCCGACTACCGTCCGTTCCACGCGCTTTCGTTTCGTTTGGAGGGCGGCGCAACACTGTTTTCCGACGGCAAAAAGCCACTTTTGGTGGGCGAGAGCGAAATTGCCTTTGTGCCGGCAAAGTATGATTTTTCCAAACGCGCCGAGCACGGCAAAATCATTGCCGTTCATTTTACCTGTCCGCAAAAGCTGCCCGACGAAATGCTTCGCTTTAAGCCCGGTAACCCCGATTTTTTTCGCGCGGAATTTATAAAGCTGTACGACGCCTGGCGCAAAAAACAGCCAGGTTTTGAGTATGAAGCCAAAATGCGTTTTTACAAAATCGTGCACAGAATCGAAACCGAATGGCGCAACAAGCCCTCCTTTGCCAGCGAGCGGCTTTCGGAGGCGCTGGACTATATCCACGAGCATTTTTGCGACGGCAAAATTTCGCTTGATGAGCTGTCGCGCATGTGCGGAATGAGCGACACCTATTTTCGTCGCCTGTTTGTCGAGGAATTCGGCGTCACGCCGCTTCGCTATATAAACGGCCTGCGCATGACGCGCATACGCGAGCTTTTGCAGTCGCGCTATTACACCATCGAGGGCGTCGCCGAGCAATGCGGCTTCAATAACGTCAATTATTTCAGCCTTTTCGTTAAAAAGGAAACCGGTATGCCGCCGTCGATATATAGGGCATCATTGCC
>CAYWMF010000102.1:0-6068 GCA_964459175.1 uncultured Oscillospiraceae bacterium | reverse complement strand
CTTGCTATGCAAGTCTTTGGGCTATCGCCCTTGTCGCGCCCTTCGCGCGACTGCATTATTGACGGCTTCGCAAAAATGCCTTGCGAGCAAGCATTTTTGCTTCATGGTATAATATATGCATAAAGCCTTGCTTTGCAAGTCTTTGGGCTACGTATAAAGCTTTACTTTGCGCATATCGCAAAACGAAAGGAGCCTTTTAATGAGCGTTTACGATGGCAACAAGCTTGACACTACAAATAAATATCCGACCGAGTATCTGCAAATCAACAGTTGCGGCTTTCAAAATTCCGTTGCCGACCACACGGTGATCCGCAAAATCGGCCGAAAGGATTATCACATTTTACTTATATCCAGTGGGAGCTGTCAAGCCCTGCACGACGACAAGCTGTACGAGCTGACGAGCGGAAATTTTGTCATTTATGCCCCGGGCGAAATGCAAAAATACACCTTCAAATCCGAAACGGCTTCTCTTTGGTGCCACTTCGGCGGAAGAATGATGCAAGAAATTTTAGAAACGCACGCAATAAAAAGCGGTGTGTATTATTGTAAACCGAACAAGGGCATTTTAAATTCTTTCACCGACATAATACGGAATTTCCATCAGCCCGAAAAAGCAAAATTTGCCAACGCCTCGCTGTTAGAGCTTTTATATCACATTTCCGACGAAATCGAGAAAACAGGCGAAACCGGCAACAACGATGTAATTCTGCCCATATTGACATATATAAACATCAATTACAACAAGCAGATAACCTTAGACGAGCTTGCACGCAAATCCGGATATTCAAAAAGCCGATTTTCGCATATTTTCGCCGAAACCGTTAAAACCACTCCGATGAAATACCAAAACGAAATACGTTTAAAAACAGCATACGAAATGCTTTCTTCAACCACACTTTCCGTAAAAGAAACAGCCCTGTCGTGCGGCTTTAACGATGCGCTTTACTTCAGCCGCCTTTTTTCAAAGAAGTACGGCTTTCCGCCCTCAAAACTTAGCGAAAAAGCAGAAAAATAAATCCATGCACAGAGTGCATGGATTGTTTGTCATATTAAGCCTTAAAACAGCTCCTTGCCTTCCCATTCGATCGGCTTTTTGACGTTGAGGATTTTTGCAACGGTGGGCGCAATGTCGCGTATATCGGCGTTTTCGATTTTGCCCGGCTCGACAAGGTCGGTTTTGATAATCAGCGGCGTTGTCATATCCTCCGGCATATTGCTTCCGTGGCAACGGTCGTGACCGCCGTGATCCGCGGTAACAATGACAGTGTAATTCTTGGGTATGCGCTCGATTATGCTCTTTATGAACATATTAACATTCTTCACCGAATCAAGGTACGGCTTGCTCATCCAGCCGTCCTTATGTCCGACCTCGTCGGTTTCACCCAGATAAAGAAATACAAAATCGGGGTTTTTGGAGCGTATATAGCCGGTAGCAAGATCCGTCAGCATGGCATCTGTGTTTTTGGTGGTGTGTAGACTTGAACAGCAAGCCATATCCACCGAGCCGGGCGCCCACATATCACGGAGTTGTTCCCAGTTATAAAAAGCGGCGCATATACCGCCTGCGTGGGATATAACATCAAAAAGACTGTCAATCGGGCGAACCATCGGCATCCATGTGTTGGTTGTTATGCCGTGGCGACCCGGCTCGACACCATAAAACAGCGAAGTATGACAAGGCAGTGTCACAGACGGCATAACGGTTGTTGCATTGAGCGTTGCGTAGGATTTTGCGGCCAAATCATAAAGATATGTATCGCCGCATTTTTCAAGCGCATCGGGTCTCATTCCATCAACAAGTATAAGCAAAACTTTATTTTCCATGGTTTGTTTCTCCGTATCGTTTTAATTTGTTACTATGTATTGATATTCGTTGCTTTAGAGTTTAACACCTGCCGAAATAAGCTTTTCACGCACCAATGCGGCGTCAATTTCGGATATGTTTACGCCCTTATCCGCCGCAATTGCTGCCGCGCTTCCGGCGGCCTGACCTGTTAAAATGCATGTTCCCTGTATTCTGGTGCTGGCATGCGCTACGTGATCCGACGAAATACATCTGCCGCAAGCCAATAAATTTTTAATGTTTTCGGACACTATGCAATCATAGGGAATATCGTAGCTGTCACCGAGCAGGTTTCCGCCGATAGCGCGCGCCTTGCCGTTGGGGTCGTGAATATCTATCATGTAGGAGCCGCGAGCTATCGAATTTTCGAATCTGCGGCAATTGATGGCGTCCAAGCCGGTAAGCACATACCTGCCCTTTATTCTTCGCGTTTCGCGGACTCCGAGCGTAAAGCCGGACTGGCTGTAATAAGCGTTTTCAAAGCCGGGAATAAACGTGATAAGAAAATCAACTATAGCCGGTATCTGCTTTTGCGCTTCGATTTCACCGCGGTTAAGGCTGTCGGCGTCGGAGCCGTCGATTCCTGTTATGCGGGACATGTTAATCACCGCCATATCGGGGCGATTTGAGTGAGAAATCAGCACGCGTCCCTGCGGCGTCGGTATTCTGTCGCCGGTTATTTCAAAACCGGGTGTTCCGCAATAGCTCCAGCTTCTGAATTTTTCTTCGGTTATGCCGAGATCGCCGAAATGCAATTCGCGATTATTGAGCGAATGCTTGTCGTATTCTTCAAAGTTTACACCGCCCATGATGATAAATATCGAAGTCGGCTGCATAAGTCCGCTTTTTTCGTAAGGCTTGTATTCCTCGTCGCTGAAATGTCTGCGATTAAGGCCGCTTTCGGTAAGCGCCTCAAAGCACCCCGGCTCACTGCCCTTGACTACCTCGGCGCCGCACAACGCCGCCAAATCGGCATCGCCCGACGCATCTATAAACGTGCGTGCGAGGACGCTCACAAAACCGCTTTCGGTAGACAAAAGGACTGATTTTATGCTGTTTTCTTCGGTTTTGCAGGACACCAGCGAGGTATGGAACATAATCTCGACCCCACTGCTATCGCAAAGTTGCAAAAGCACATATTTAAGAATATGCGGCGCCGCTTCGTTGCAGCTTTTTTCTTCATCACCGCGTGAGCAAAGCTTTTTTGAAAGCTCGCTTACTCTGTCGGTTATTTCGGTAATCAAGCCGCCGAACGGCTCGCCGCTGCAGGAGCATTGCGCGTCCAGCGGAGTTACCAAGCCCATAACCGCCTGGCCGCCGAGCACGCCGAATTCCTCGACCAAAAGAGTTTTTGCGCCGTTTCGTGCCGAGGCTATCGCCGCCGCACAACCACCTACACCGCCGCCTATGACGACAGTGTCGTATTGCAGCTCTTTTTCGACTGTGATTGTATAATTCATTATGTTTTTCCTTTCGATGATATTGCTTGATTAGTATGTCATAAAAAACATTCACATACCACCGTAATATGTAAACAATATGTAAAATAATATATTTTTTCTTTCAACTATTGCAATTAAAGAACTTTTGTGGTATAATAAATGGTTGTAATAACGGAAAGGCAGATTGATTATATGAAGCAGGAAAATATACGTAATATTGCTATTATCGCTCACGTTGACCACGGTAAAACCACGTTGGTCGATGCAATGCTCAAGCAAACCGGTACATTTCGCGAAAACGAGCAGGTTGCCGAAAGAGTAATGGACTCCAACGATTTGGAAAAGGAGCGCGGCATCACCATTTTGGCGAAAAACACCTCGCTTGCGTACAAGGATTACCGCATAAATATTGTTGACACTCCCGGCCACGCCGATTTCGGCGGCGAGGTTGAGCGCAGTCTTTCTATGGTTGACGGCGTTCTTTTGCTGGTTGACGCCTTTGAGGGCTGCATGCCGCAGACGAGAACTGTATTGAAAAAGGCTCTCGGCTTGGGTCTTGTGCCGATTATTGTCGTAAACAAAATCGACCGTCCCAATGCCCGCCCCGCGGAGGTGCTGGACGAGGTGCTGGAGCTGTTTATCGAGCTGGACGCCACCGACGAGCAAATCGACTCACCCGTCGTATACGCCTCCGGACGTGACGGCTGGGCAAGCTTTACACCCGAAAAGCAAAACGATGATCTGAAAATTCTTTTCGATCTGATTGTTGACAAAATTCCCTCTCCCGAAGGCGATCCAGATGCGCCATTTCAGATGATTGTTTCCAACATTGATTTTAACGAATACACCGGACGTATCGCGGTCGGCCGTATTTCGCGCGGTCACATTTCCGAAAAAACCTTTGTATCTGTTTGCCGTCACGACGGCAAAATCGACAAAATGAAAATCGGCGGTCTTTATATGTTCGACGGACTTAAGCGCACCCAGGTAACCGAGGCGTCCGCCGGCGACATTGTTTGTATGACGGGCATACCGGATATTAATATCGGCGAAACCATCTGCGATGTCGAAAACCCTGAGGCTTTGCCGTTTGTGGAAATCGAACAGCCGGTTCTCAGCATGAATTTCCTTGTAAACAACAGTCCCTTTGCCGGCAAGGAGGGCACCTTTGTTACCACACGCCACCTGCGTGAAAGACTGATGCGCGAGTTGGAATCAAACATAAGCCTTAAGGTTGAAGAAACCGACAACACCGACACCTTCAAGGTTTCGGGACGCGGCGAGCTCCATCTTTCGGTGCTTATCGAAAATATGCGCCGCCAGGGCTATGAATTCCAGGTTTCCAAGCCCACCGTAATCACCAAAGAAATAAACGGCCGGCTTTGCGAGCCGTATGAGCGTTTGTTTATCGACGTGCCGGACGAATACAGCGGAACCGTAATCGAAAATGTTGCGGCGCGCAAGGGCGACCTCACCAACATGACGCCTATTTCCACCGGCTTTACGCGAATCGAATTCATTATCCCCTCTCGCGGACTTATCGGCTGCCGCAGCGAGCTTATGACGCTTACCAAGGGTAACGCGGTCGTCAACACCATGTTCGAGGATTATATGCCGATGAAGGGCAATATTTGCGACCGTACGCGCGGTTCGCTTGTCGCGTGGGAAGACGGCTGTACAACCTCGTACGGACTGTTCAACGCTCAGGACAGAGGAACGATGTTTATCGGCGTTGCCACCGATGTATACGAGGGTATGATAATCGGCGAAAACAACGAGGCAAGCGACCTTGTGGTTAACCCCTGCAAGAAAAAGCATCTTACCGCCATTCGCTCTGCCGGTGCCGACGAAGCGCTCAGACTTGTTCCGCCGCGCCAGATGTCGCTGGAAAAATGCCTTGAATTCATCGCCGACGATGAGCTTTTGGAGGTCACCCCCACCTCGCTCAGACTCCGCAAAAAAATACTCAACAATGAACAGCGTGCCAAGATACGCGCCAAATTGACAAAATGAGAGTATTAACCTTTATTTTGGGCTCTGTGCGTACCAATGCATATATCTGCATTGATACCGCCGGCTCAAGGTGTGTAGTTATAGACCCCGGCTGTGACGGCGAAGGAATTTATAGAAAGATTGCCGAGCGCAATTTGACTCTCGAATACATTCTTTTGACGCATGGGCATTTCGACCACATAATGGCGGTCAAAACGCTTAAAGAAAAAACCGGTGCCAGAATCGCAATTCACTTTGCCGACAACGAAATGCTGCTTGACCCCATGCTCAGCTATGCAATGCAGTTTGCCGGAAGCAACTATACATGCGGCAACGTCGATGTATTTCTTTCCGACGGCGACGTGATAACCTGCGGTGATATGAGCTTTCGTGTTTTGCACACTCCCGGCCACACAAAGGGCTCCTGTACGTTCATTTCCGAGGACAGCCTTTTTACCGGCGACACACTGTTTGCAAACGATATGGGGCGCACGGATTTGTACGGCGGCAACGAAGAAACGCTTCACAATTCACTCAAAAAGCTGTTTGAATTGCCCGGCGATTATCGTGTATATCCAGGTCACGGCAACTTTTCGCGCCTATCCAAGGAACGCGAATACTTCAATTTCTAAAAAACTCTTGACTTTACGCGCAAAATGTATTAAAATATATAAGCGGCGTTTCCGCCGCTTATATATTCCGAATTCATACCGTATAAAGGTGAAAAGCCGAATATTTTTTGTATATGTCCCGGTAGCTCAGTAGGATAGAGCGGTCGCCTCCTAAGCGAC
>CAYWMF010000101.1:0-6076 GCA_964459175.1 uncultured Oscillospiraceae bacterium | reverse complement strand
CCTTATCAACATTCTTCAAATCCTCCGGGAAGAGATATTCCTTGGTTGTGGTTCCCTTGGGATGGTTGCCGCCGGCGCCGTTGATAAGTATATCACAGCCGCCGAAGGTCTGATCGACAACGGCTTTTGCAGCCACAAGGCTTTCCTTTTCAAGCACGTTTGCCGAAATTCCGATAGCCTTTCCGCCGGCCGCGTTGATTTCATCCGCAACCTTTTGAGCGGCCTCAAGTCTCAAGTCAAGCACTGCAATATTAGCGCCGGTCTCGCCGAGAGCCCTTGCAAAAGCAGAGCAAAGAACTCCGCCGCCGCCGGTAATAACAGCGGTTTTTCCGGTCAAATCAATTTTGAATGGTATCATTTATTTCATCTCCTGTAAAATATTTACTAAATCCATAGGTTTTTCAATAATATAATCGGGCTTTTTATCGGTAAATGCCGCCATTCCCTTAAAGCCCCACAGCACACCGACCGATTTAAGCTCTGCATTCGCGGCGGTTTCGATATCAACGCTTGAATCTCCGACAAAAACCGTTTCCTGTTTTCGAAGACCGAGCTGTTTCATTATATCGAAAACACCCTCGGGAGACGGCTTATGCGGTATTCCCTCGCGGAAGCCGTATGCGGCGTCAATCACATTATGAATATCCAGCGTTTTGACGATATTCTGCGTGTAAAGATTGTCTTTGTTGGACAGCACGGCGAGCTTGAGCCCATGCCGATGCTTAAGGCAATCCAAAAGCTCGTTGATTCCGTCGTAAAAATACGTTTTGTTCATGTGGTTCAGTCTGTAGTAATGATGGTATTTTTGCGACACCTGTTCGAGAAGCTCGTCGGTTCTGAGCTCTTCCGGAACAGCGCGCCTAATGAAAACCTTCATGCCGTTGTTCAAGCAGCGTATAACGCTTTCATTATCGTGAAGCGGCAGTGAAAGGTCTCTCATTGCCATGTTAAGGCTATCTTTTAAGTCCTCAAGAGTATTGGCCAGGGTTCCGTCAAGGTCAAAAATAACGCCTTTTATTTTCATATGTTGTACTGTGCTTTCTTTTCTTTCAAAAAGTCCATTGCCAGCTTAATGTCATCGGCGGGTGTATCACCGCATTCGCGCTCAATGGTAAGAAATCCGTCGTAGCCGATATCATGAAGCGCAAGCAAATATTTGTCATAATTCACATTGCCCTTGCTGAGCGGCATTTCTTTATAGCTCAGCGGATCCATGCTTATATTAATGCCATCCTTGGCGTGCGTATGAACGATATATTTTTTAAGGGTGTAAACCGCTTTAACCGGGTCATCGCAGGAGCACATAACAAGGTTAGCCGGGTCGAGATTGACTCTAACGCCCATAGCGCCGAGACTGTCGAGAAAATCTGCCAAAATCTCGGCCTTTTCGGGGCCGGTTTCAACGGCAAAGCAGGAGCCTATGCTGTCGGCGTAAAGCGCCAGCTCGCGGCATGCCTTGCGCGCGATTTCCTTGGCCTCATTTTCCTGCTCGGGGAGCTTACCGATATGCGTGGTAACAATATCACATTCGAATTTTTTGGCAAGGTCGAGAACTCTTTTGGACTTTTCGACCAGCTCACCGTTAAGCTCGGCATTAAGAAAGCCCTTGCCGAAGTCGCCGCAGATAGCGGAAAACTTAAGGCCGTTGGATTTAACAATATCCATAACCTCTTTAATGCGGTCGGAGGTCATATTTTCGGGTGCAAGCTCACCGGTGGTCGCGTAGGCCTGAATACCGTCAACGCCCAACGCCGCGGCCGCTTTAACGCCGCCGGCAAAATCCTGTCTGAAGGATTCGACTATTGCGCCAATTTTGAAAGCCATAATAAATACCTCTTAAATGAATTATAATAATTGTCAAATGGTTACCTTATCAAGTTCTTTCGAGAACACCTCGAGATAGTTGTCAACAAAATATTTCAGCTCAGGAATGCTGTTCTCATCAAGCAGCTTTTTGGTCGAGGCCGCCGCGGTTTCGAATTCGCGATTGCCGGCTTTAAGCTCGTTAAGGCATTTTATGTGCGCCGAAAGCTTATCCGCCGACTTGATAACCCGCTTTTCCTCGTCGGTCAAGCCGCCCAGCAAAGCCGAATAATACTCGCGAAAATCGTCGTCGAGCAATGACAGCAGAGTATCGTTTGCCACGCCCTCGATTTGCTTATATACGCTTCTGATTTCGTCATTATAATACTTTACCGGCGTCGGCATATCCCCGGTGAGCACCTCGCTCATATCGTGATACATCGCGACGGCAGCAAGCTTTTGCGGATCGTAGGCTCTCGAAAACTTGGTTACGCCTATTATTGCCAGCGCATGTGCAAGAAATGCGGTTTCAAGGGAATGCTCGCTGAGGTTTTCGGCGGTGGTACACTGCATCAGCCCCCAGCGAACAATATTCTTCATGCGAAAAAGCAACGCGAAAAAATTGCCGGTATTATCCTTATTTTTCATCGTTTGTTTCCGCTTCGAACGGAACCTCAACCTTTCTTATCGCCCAGCGAAAAACCTTAAGTCTGGTCTTGTCAGAGCCGGTTTCGATGGTGATAATATCGTCGTTGATTTTGATAATGCGGCCGATAAGTCCGCCGTTGGTAGAAATTTCGTCGCCGACAACAAGGCCGTTTCTCATGTTGGCAACTTCCTTTTCCTGTTTTTTCTGCGGACGGATAAGGAAAAAGTACATCAGCACCAAAAGTCCTATCGGAATAAGCAAGCTGGTGAGTGAGCCCCAAATTTCGCCGCCGGTTGGATTTGCGGTTTCGCCCTCAGCGCTTACCATTGTACAAAGAGCCGAGCAAGCAGCCGCAAAACCGAATAAAAATTTTTTCATGATTTTCCTCCAAATAATGATTTATTTTATTATACTTCAAAATTATTACAAAATCAACCCTTTTTGAGAAAATAATTACATAATTGCGAAAAAAACTGCCGACGACAACTTTCGTCAGCAGTTTTTTTGCTATTCTTATTACAGATTAATTACCTTGCCGCCGTTTTCTGCGGATTCGATTTCCTTATGTACGAGCTCAATGCTCTTTTTGCAGCTTTCGGGGGCATTAACGGTGTTTTCCTTGCCGTTCATAATGCAGTCGGCAAAGTATACGATTTCCTTGTAATATCCGTTTTCCTTGCAATAATCGTCGGGTGTGTGGAATTCCTCGCCGGTCTTGGCTACTCTGAAGCCGGTTTCGTCCATAATCATGGTGCCGCCGGTGAAGTTTACGCGGAAAGTGTGCATAAAGGGAGTTCCGGAAAGGGTCCAGTCGTTCTGCGCATTGATGACCATATCGTCGTAGTAGTAGTTGGTCGAAAGAGTGTCAAAGCTACTGGTTTCGATAAGCTTCTGGCCGAGTGTCGAAACCGCCTTGGGCATGCCGAAAATGCTTTGAATAATATCGACGTCATGAACGTGCTGGTCGTAAATCGCACCGCCGCCGCATTCCTTTTTCATCAGCCACTGGTTCCAGCTTTCGGAGGGAGTGGAGCCGCCGCGGAAGAAATAGCCGGCTACGGGTCTGCCGTATTCACCGCTCTGAACGGCATTTCTGAGGTATTCGTATTCGCCCCAGAAGCGCAAAACCTGGCCGATCATGAGCTTTTTATTGTTCTTTTTAGCGGTATCGATCATGAGCTGGCATTGCTCCTCGTTCATAGCCATAGGCTTTTCGCAGAATACGTTTATGCCCTTATTGAGGCATTTAACGGTAGCATCGCAATGCATATAGGTGGGAAGCGCGATGGAAACGAGGTCGAGCTCTTCCTTTTCCAGCATTTCATCCATATCGGTATAGGTATGGAAAAGGCTGAAATCGTAGGTGGAATCGCCTACGCCCTTAATATTGAGTGTTCCCTTGGAATTTTGGAATTTCTCGGGTCTGATATCGCAGATAGCGACCAGCTTTACTTCGGATTTTTCGTTAAGAAGTCTGACGTAGTTGTCAAGGTGGCCTCTGCCCATGGAGCCGACGCCGATAAGAGCTGCTTTCAACATAATAAATTCCTCCTGATTTTAATTGATTTTGACTTGTTTTTTTCTTGATATTATGATATACTATTAGCGGATTTTTTTATACATATTTTTTTTCGCAATAGGTTCAATATTGTTCGCAGAAAGTGAGGGTATAAACTTGTCTGTATATGCCAAGCATAAAATATCCAACGTAATAAGCATTTCCAAAATATGCACCATACACTATTACGAATTCAACAAGGATTACAAATTCAGCGGCGAATCGCACGATTTTTGGGAGATGGTATACGTTGACAAGGGTGAAATAGTGGTCACAGCCGGTGAAAACGATATTCGTATGAAACAAGGCGAAATCATTTTTCACTGTCCCGGCGAATATCACAACATTCAGGCAAACGGTGTCACCGCGCCGAATGTTTTTGTAATTTCGTTCGAGTGTCATTCCTCGTCGATGCTGGACTTCACCGGAAAATACATAACTCTGCCCAAGACCCTGCGAAGCTATATTTCCAAAATAATATACGAGGCAAACAACACCTTTACCCAGCCCATGGCGCGCAGTGAAAATGTTCGGCTGGAGCGGCTGGAAAATCCGTTTTTCGGCGGCGAGCAGCTCATACGCATTAATTTGGAGGCGCTTCTTATCGAAATTTTACGGCTTGACAACGAAACAATCTATTTTTCGTCACGCGAAACCATGAATAATCATATAAACGCCGAAATACATACGTTGCTGGAGCAAAATATCTACAACAACATCACGATTTCGGATATATGTGCGAAGATAAATTACGGCAAAACCTATCTTTGCACAATGTTCAAAAGCATGAACGGATATTCAATAATCGAATATTACAATATGTTAAAAATTGCCGAAGCCAAAAAGCTTATTCGTGAAAAGAATTATAACTTTACCGAAATTTCAAACCTGCTTATGTTCAACAATCCCCACTATTTTTCGCAGGTTTTCAAAAAATTCTGTGGCATGTCGCCGAGAGAATATTCCAATTCGGTAAAAATGGATTGACAAAAGAAATTTTTTCTGATATAATATCTGTATCAATATTTTGAAAGGAAGATACGCATATGAAAAAAGTATCAATAAAGCTGTCCACCATAGAAGACGTCCGTAAGTTCGTTGAAATCGTAACCGGCTACGATATGGACATTGACCTGGCCTCCGGTCGTTATACCGTTGACGCCAAATCCATCATGGGTATTTTCAGCCTCGACTTGTTAAAGCCCATCGAGCTAACCGCATATTCGGAGGATACCGACAAGCTTTTCGCCGATTTGGCACAGTTTATCATAAAATAATAAGTCAATACAAATCAAAACATAGCTGCCCGTCGCGGGCAGCTATGTTTGTTTTTATTTATTTTTATCTTTATTTCTTCTTTTGAAATCCTCGTCTATGCGGCTTTTCCAATCACTGCCGAGCACCGCACCGCAACGAACGGAAGCTATCGCCGAGTTCAAGACATCGTAATTAAGCCTTGTTCCCTCGCTGTCGCTGTGGAAATTAACGGCACGATCCGCGCCGATACCGAAATGCCGTGCGGTTTCGACGGCGTCAATATTTGCACCGAGGAACAAGAACTCCCAGCCGTATTTTTCTTTTTGATGCTCAATCATTTGCTTCACCCTGTCACTGCTGTATATGCGGCTGGCATTTTCCATTCCGTCCGTCGTAATAACAAACATGGTATGCTCCGGAACATCCTCGCTTCTTGCGTACTTATGCACATTTCCGATGTGATGAATTGCGCCGCCGATCGCGTCCACAAGCGCTGTACAGCCGCCGACGGTATAGTCGTTTCTCGTCATAGGCTGAACGCTGTTGACATTCACGCGGTCGTGAATAACCTTACTGTCGCCGGAAAAAAGGACCGTCGAAACAATCGCTTCACCATCTGCATTTTTCTGCTTTTCAATCATTGAATTAAAGCCGCCTATAGTGTCGCTTTCCAATCCGGCCATAGAGCCGCTGCGATCAAGAATAAATACGATTTCAGTTAAATTTTTTCTCATGTCAAATACCTCCGAAATATATAAAATATAACTGTTTGGCGGCGGATAATTTGTTTCCGCCTTCACCTTACAGTC
>CAYWMF010000100.1:0-6126 GCA_964459175.1 uncultured Oscillospiraceae bacterium | reverse complement strand
GCTTTGCCGACTGCTTCGTGACGGACGCCTGAAAAAGGAGGCTATCGACACCGAATGGCAGGAACGCAATTAAGACAAATACGTGTTGTCAACGCTTACAGCGTATATATCGGCTACGATATTCTTTCAAAGGTAGGCAAAGCGGCAGCCATGGCGGCCAAATCGCGTAAGGCGCTGATTGTAACCGACGACAACATTCCGCTCAAGTACATCGAAAAGGTCGAAAATTCCCTCACCGACGAGGGATTCGAGGTTTCGAAATTCGTATTTCCGCACGGCGAAAAGTCAAAAAATATTTCAACCTATGCCGCGCTTTTGAATTTTGCGGCCACCGAAAAGCTGTGCCGCTCCGACATTATGATCGCGCTGGGTGGAGGAGTATGCGGTGATATGACAGGCTTCGCGGCGGCAACCTATATGCGCGGAATCAAGTACATTCAGGTTCCGACCTCGCTTTTGGCGGCGGTGGATTCCTCTGTAGGCGCAAAAACCGCCATCGACCTTGAAGTCGGAAAAAATCTTGTCGGCGCTTTTCATCGTCCCGCCGCGGTTATTTGCGACCTTTCAACCCTGAGCACACTGCCGGACGACTTTTTGACCGACGGCATGGCGGAGGTTATAAAATACGCTCATATTCGCGAGCCTGAGCTTTTGGAAATCCTCGAAAACAGCGAGGACATTTTTCAAAACATCAAGGACTGCACCGAAAAGGATAAAATTATCGACATTGTCGCGCGCTGTGTCGAGCTTAAGGCTCAGATTGTAAACGACGACGAGTTTGACAACGGCGACCGACAGCTTCTCAACTTCGGTCACACGGCCGGACACGCAATAGAAGCGGCTTCGCAGTTCGGCATTTCACACGGTCATGCGGTTGCGGCGGGCATGTGCATTTTCGCCCGTGCGGCGGCAAAACAGGGTCTGTGTGACAGTGACGTTGCCGAAAGAATTATCGCCTTGAACCACAAATACGCTTTGCCGATCGACACGCCGTATGCCGTCGAGGCGCTTTACAATGCCGCGCTATCCGACAAAAAAAGCATCGGCAACGCCATTTGCGTGGTTGTGCCCGACAGGCGCGCACACTGTAAGCTTAAAAAGCTGAGTCACGACGAGCTGTACGAATTTATAAAGCTCGGAACGGAAAAATAATATGAACACTATCATTTTGCCGCATTCCTTATGCGGAACAATCAATAATGTCATCGCCTCAAAGTCGCTGGCTCACCGCGCGCTTATCTGCGCCGCGCTGGCCGATAAACCGACAATAATCGAATGTAATTCCGCCTCGGCGGATATTACAGCGACCGTCGGTGTTCTGCGCGGCATGGGTGCTTCAATTCAAATTGACGGCAGTATCTACACCGTAACGCCGATAATGGCGCCGCCTAAAAACGAAATTGAGCTGGACTTCGGCGAAAGCGGCTCGACACTGCGCTTTATATTGCCGATACTCGGTGCGCTCGGCATAAAAGCCAAGCTGATAATGCACGGCAGACTACCCCATCGCCCGCTGTCGCCGCTGTACGAGGAGCTTACCGCACACGGAATGGTGCTGAGCGAGCAAGGAAAAAGCCCTCTGTACTGCGGCGGACGTCTGGACGGCAAAAGCTACAGTATAGACGGCGGTGTCAGCTCGCAATTCATTTCCGGCCTTATTTTTGCCTCAACTGTCCTCGGCGGAGCGGAGGTAAAGGTTATCGGAAAGTCGGAGTCGGCATCATATGTCGATTTGACGGTTGACATGCTAAGGAAATTCGGCGTAGATATATCCGTTGATAACGGCATATACAAAATAGGCGCAAAAAAACCGACCTCACCCGGCTTTATACGCATAGAGGGCGACTGGTCCAACGCGGCGTTCTGGCTGGCGGCGGGCGCTTTAAGCGAAAACGGCGTGACGGTCGAGCCGCTCGAACGTGAAAGCATTCAGGGCGACCGCGCCATAACCGATATACTTTGCCGCTTCGGCGCCGCGGTTTCGCGCGGCGAAAAATCCGTCACGGTGAAGCGGCGCGAGCTTAACGCAATTACCGTTGACGCCGCCGATATTCCCGATCTTGTACCGATAATATCCGTTGTCGCGGCGACGGCGCGCGGCACAACCGTCATAAAAAATACCGCCCGCCTGCGCCTTAAGGAAAGCGACCGTGTGGCGGCGGTATGTGAAATGCTGACTCATCTCGGCGCAACTGCCACTGCGGACGAAAACACCATTACAATTCACGGCGGAGGGCTATCGGGCGGAGTTGTCGATTCCTACGGCGACCACCGCATAGCAATGTCGGCGGCTGTCGCCTCCTGCGTGAGCAACGGCGAAATAACGATTCTCGGCGCCGAAGCAGTGGCGAAAAGCTATCCCGATTTTTTCGAAAAGGCTCAAACGCTGGGGCTTAAAATGCAAATACAGGAGAAAATATGAATACTTACGGAAAAAAATTGCAAATCGGCATTTTCGGCCAATCGCATTCGCCGGCAATCGGCGTTACAATCGACGGCCTGCCGGCGGGCTTTGAAATAAATTTTGACGTGCTGGAGGCTTTTTGCGCACGGCGTGCACCGGGGCAGAATGCAACCTCCACTGCGCGGCGCGAGGCCGACAAGCCCGAGATTATTTCGGGGCTGGTTGACGGTAAAACCTGCGGCGCTCCGCTTTGCGCCGTAATTCGCAACGGCGATTTTCGCTCCAAGGACTACTCAAAGCTCAAGGACATACCGCGTCCCGCTCACGCCGATTATGCGGCATATGTCAAGTTCGGCGGCAACAACGATATACGCGGCGGCGGGCAGTTTTCGGGGCGCCTCACCGCGCCGCTCTGCATTGCGGGCAGCATTGCTCTTCAAATTTTAGCCTCAATGGGCATTTTTATCGGCGCTCACATTTGCGAAATTGCCGGTATTGCCGACGAAAAATACGATCCCGTAAATGTCGGCAAAAAGGATTTTGCGCGAATAGGCGAATTCCCGACGCTTAACATCGGCGCCGCCGAAAAAATGACCGCCGCCATTCTTGAAGCAAAGTCCTGCGGAGATTCGGTCGGCGGAATAATAGAATGCGCCGTTGTGGGTGTCAAGGCGGGCTACGGCTCACCCATGTTTGACGGCATCGAAAACGCGATTTCGCAGGCGATTTTTGCAATTCCCGCCGTAAAAGGCATAGAATTCGGCGCAGGCTTTGAGGTAAGCCAACTGCGCGGAACGCAGAACAACGACTGCTTTGAGGTCAGTGAAAACGGAATTTGCACAAAAACCAACAACAGCGGCGGTATTTTGGGCGGTATTACCAACGGTATGCCGATAATATTCCGTGCCGCCTTCAAGCCCACGCCCTCGGTCGGCGTTGAGCAGGACAGTGTACAGCTGTCAGCCATGGAAAATTGCAAGCTGACTATCGAGGGACGCCATGACCCCTGCGTTGTACCTCGCGCCGTGCCGGCTGTCGAGGCTGCGGCGGCGGTAGCAATTCTTGATATAATTTTACAAAATTAATATACAGAAACGGAGCTAAGAGATGGACATTAAGGAATTGAGAAAAGAAATTGACGAAATAAACACCAGCCTTGTAGAGCTTTACAAAAAAAGAATGAGCATTTCCGCTCAAATTGCCGAATACAAAAAGGAAAACGGCATGCCGATTTTCGACCCGATACGTGAAAGAGAGCTTTTGTGCAATGTTTCGGAGCAAGCGGGTGAGGAATTCGAGTCCGGTGTTCGCGTGCTGTTCTCCATGCTGATGGAGCTTTCGCGCTCGTACCAAAACCGCGTAATATCGGCGCAGTCGCCGCTGGCGGTTGAAATGAAGGACGCCTTGGAAAACACGCCCAATCTTTTCCCCGAAAAAGCCGTTGTCGCATGTCAGGGAACCGAGGGCGCAAACTCGCAGGCCGCCTGCGAAAAGCTGTTTTCGGTACCGAATATAATGTATTTCAACAACTTTGAAAGCATCTTTTCGGCGGTGGAAAGCGGTCTGTGCCGCTACGGCATACTGCCCATCGAAAACAGCACCGCCGGCTCGGTTCGTCAGGTATACGACTTGATGATTAAGAAGAATTTTTACATTGTGCGCAGTGTGCGCGTACAAATAAATCACGTTCTGCTGGCAAAGCCGGGCGTGAAGCTTGAGGATATAACCGAGGTAATTTCGCACGAGCAGGCGCTGGCGCAATGCAGTGAATACATCAAGGCAAAGGGCCTTTCCGTCGCCGAATGCGAAAACACCGCCATTGCCTCCAAAACCGTTGCCGCTTCGGACAAAAAGAACGTCGCCGCCATTGCTTCGCGCTCCTGCGCAGAGCTGTACGGCCTTAATATTCTCGATTCCAACATTCAAAACAACGCCAACAATTACACCCGCTTTATCTGCATTTCCAAAAAGCTGGAAATTTACCCCGGTGCCGACAGAACCTCCATGATGATGGTTACATCGCACAAGCCCGGCTCGCTTTACCGCGTGCTTTCGCGCTTTTTTGCGCTGGGTGTGAACCTTACAAAGCTGGAAAGCCGTCCTATTCCCGACCGCGATTTCGAATTCAGATTCTATTTTGACATTTCCGAATCGGTCTACTCCCCTGCCCTGACACAGCTTATCTGCGAATTGGAAAATGAATTGGAAGAATTTTCTTATCTTGGCAGTTATTCCGAGGTGATTTAAATGAACCCGAAGCATTGCGGTCTTTTGGGCGAAAAGCTGGGGCACAGCTTTTCACCGCAGATACACGCCCTGCTTGCCGACTACGAATACAAGCTTTTTCCCACACCGGCGGAACAGGTGGGCGATTTCATGAAAAACGGCGGCTGGGACGCGATAAACGTTACAATTCCCTACAAGGAAACCGTAATCCCATATCTTGACACCGTAAGCGACGAAGCAAAATCCATCGGCTCGGTAAACACCGTGGTGCGCGACAGCAATAACCGATTGCATGGCTACAACACGGATTTTTACGGTTTTTCTTATCTTGTCAAGTCCATGGGCTTTGATATAAACGGCAAAAAATGTATCGTGCTGGGCAGCGGCGGTTCCTGCAAAACCGTGCGTTGCGTGCTCGCCGCGTTCGGCGCGCGCGAAATAGTCACCGTTTCGCGAAGCGGCGAAAACAATTACGACAACATCGACCGCCATTACGACGCCGAAATTATCGTAAACACAACCCCCATCGGAATGTACCCGAATGTCGGCAAAAAGCTTGTCGAGCTGTCGAAATTCACAAAATGCGAGGGTGTTCTCGACCTGATTTACAACCCCGCGCTGACTTCACTGCTGTTGGAGGCCGAAGCCCTCGGCATCAAGCATTCGAACGGTCTGCCGATGCTGGTTGCTCAGGCAAAGAAAGCCTGCGAAATATTCAACGGCACAACAATTGACGACGGAATGATCGAAAAAATACTCAAAAAGCTGCGCCTGCAAATGATGAATGTGGTGCTGGTCGGAATGCCGGGCTGCGGCAAAACCACCGTCGGCAGACTTTTGGCGCAACGGCTTTCGCATCAGCTGTGCGACACCGATGAGGAAATCGCAAAAAGCGGCAGAACCCCCGCCGAAATCATCAAGTCGGACGGTGAGGCGGCGTTCCGCGCCCTTGAAAGTGAAGCCGTTTGCGAAATCGGTAAGCAAAGCGGCAAAATAATTGCCACCGGCGGCGGTGTTATCACACGCGACGAGAACTATATTCCGCTTCACCAAAACGGTAAAATAATTTTTATCGACCGCTCCCCCACCCGCCTTGCATCTGTCAACCGCCCACTCTCTCAAAGCATCGGCGTTGAAAAGCTGTATGCCGACAGATTGCCGCTTTACAAAAAATATGCCGATGCGACAGTTGACGGCAATGCCGCGGCAAACGAGGTTGCGGACAAAATAGTCGAAATTATGGAGAAAATATTATGAAAAAACTGCTTGTAATTAACGGCCCGAACCTCAACATGCTGGGCAAACGCGAGCCGGATTTGTATGGCAAAAAGGATTTTAACGCATTGTGCGAGTACATAAAGGACTGCGCCGCACAGCTCGGCTGTGAGGTTGAGCTGTACCAGTCCAACCACGAGGGCGACATTGTGACCGCAATTCAGAATGCCTATGCCAAAAAAGACGGCATTGTCATCAATCCCGCCGCCTACACCCATACC
>CAYWMF010000099.1:0-6142 GCA_964459175.1 uncultured Oscillospiraceae bacterium | reverse complement strand
TCGGTATACTGACCGGCGGACTTACCGGTACCGCAGGCGGAATAACCGCGGCGGTGTTCTTTTCACTTGCGGCATCGCTTATATTCAAAGGCAAAGCGAAATAGTATGAGCGCCGGTCGGGCTTTGAAACGAGAGCATATTTTGCGATTCGTTAATGCTGAAATCACGCCGCAAGCATGATTTCGAAATTTGCAAGCAAATGCGCAATCGTGATTGACTTTTGCTTTCCGTAAATCTTTTATTTATTGTGTAAAACTTACCACTGTTGAAGCCTTTCCCTTGAGGGGAAGGTGTCGGACGCAGACCGATGGATGAGGTGGTATGTATCAAAAGCATTTTTTGTCCGTTTTGCCGATGATTTTCGGATATAAAAAAGTAAACCTTCGAAAATTCGAGGGTTTACTTTTTTCGGCTGCTTTGATTTTACATCAAGCCGAAGCTTACATTAATCGCGCTGTCTACCTTTGACATGAGCTCGTCCTCCAAATGTCCCATCTTTTCTTTGAGCCGTGTTTTGTCTATTGTACGTATTTGTTCAAGCAGAATAACCGAATCCTTTGCAAGTCCGTATTTATCGGCATAGACCTCTATGTGGGTTGGCAGCTTTGCTTTAGACGTCTGACTGGTTATAGCGGCGGCGATGACGGTGGGGCTGTGGCGGTTTCCGACGTCGTTTTGCACGATTACCACCGGGCGCACACCGCCTTGCTCCGAGCCGACTACCGGACTGAGATCGGCATAAAAAATATCTCCTCTTTTGACAGTCACATTTTTTGCCTCCTTTGTTTTGTTGACAGTAATATTTTTACCCCAAAAGGCACAATTTATAATAGCAGGCAAAAAATTTTTGTTTTCTATTGCAAATACCGTGGAAATATTATATAATATATAGCGTACAAATTACAAGAAAGGACAGATTTTATGGAAATATCGGAATATTTGAGAGAACACAAGCAGGATATACTGGACGATATATTTTCGCTCATAAAAATACCATCCGTGGCATCCGAAAGAGTGGGCGATAAGCCGTACGGCAATAAATGTGCTGAGGCGCTGGATGCGATAAGCAATATCGCAAGACGCGAAAATCTGGAGGTTAAAAACTTCGACTACTACGCTGTAACTGCTACCTACGGCACGGCACCGGCAAAGCTTGGTATTCTTACGCATCTTGATGTCGTGCCTGAGGGCGACGGCTGGGTATTCAATCCGTTTTTTATGACTGAGCAGGACGGCAAAATATACGGTCGCGGCGCTTCGGACGACAAAAGCGCGGCGATAATGTCTGTTTGGGCTATTAAGGCGATTAAAGCGCTGGGCATTCCGCTTAAGCACGGTGTGCGGCTGGTGTTCGGTTCGGGCGAAGAGGTCGGCTGTAAGGATATGGAATATTACACCTCTAAGGAGAAAATGCCGCCGTACGTCTTTACGCCCGATTCTTCATTCCCGGTTATCAATACCGAAAAAGGCAGATATTGCGGCGCTCTCGGTGCTTCATATAACGCTTATATCGACGGTCCGCAGGTTGTAAGATTTAACGGCGGCTCGACCATTAACGTAGTTCCGCAAAGCTGTGAAGCGGTTGTTCGCGGCATTTCCGAGGAAGTACTGCAAAAAGCGCTGCGCAAGGCAAAACGCAATTTCAAGCTTAATTATACGTATGAAATTCGCGGCACGGATATATTTATCAACTTTGTCGGACATTCCGCGCATGCCTCAAAGCCCGAAAAGGGCGTTAATGCCGTTACCGCGATGCTGACGCTTATCGCTATGCTTCCGCTGGCGGGTGAGGCATACGAAATTCTGAAGGGTATTAACTCGATTTTCCCGCACGGTGACTGGTACGGTGAGGCGGCGGGAGTACAAACAAGCGACGAAATAAGCGGAAAATCGACCTATTCTCTTAACATACTCAAATGCGAAAGCGGTCACATTGACGGTGAATTTGACGCGCGGCTTTCGCTTAACGCAAACAAAGAAAATTCCGCATTGCCGCTGCGTGACAAGCTGAAAGCAGCCGGAATGTACCTCAAGGAAATCGTCTGGAGCGAGCCGCATCATGTTGACGGAAACAGCAATTTTGTAAAAACGCTTTCCGCGGCATATGAGAAATACACCGGACAGCCGAGTAATTGCATTTCAATGGGAGGCATCACATATGTCCATAATATGGATAATGCCGTTGCGTTCGGTCCGCACATGGCGACGACCGACACACATGCTCACGGTCCGAATGAGTTTATGGAAATAGAGGAAATTCTTACCGGAACGGCGATTTACGCACAGGCGATTATAGATCTTTGCTCACAGGGAGAAGAATGATGTTTGAAAAAGCTAAAAAATATTTAATTTCAAAAGGCGTAGACGAAAAAGATATTTACAAATTTCAGGAGTCCAGCGCAACGGTTGAGCTGGCGGCGCAGGCGATAGGCTGCGAGGGCAGTCATATAGCCAAATCCATGTCGTTTGAGGCACCCGACTGCTGTATAATAGTTGTGACGGCAGGGGACGTAAAGATAGATAATTCAAAGTTCAAGGCTTTTTTCGGTTGTAAAGCCAAAATGGTTTCGCCCGATATGCTTGTTGAACGCATAGGCTATCCGATGGGCGGTGTTTGTCCGTTTGCCGTGAACGATGGTGTAAAGGTATATCTCGACGAATCGCTTAAAAGGTTTGAAATTGTTTATCCCGCTTGCGGCAGCACCGACAGCGCGGTAAAGCTTACACCCGAAAGACTGTACGATTTGGCACAGGCTCAAGAATGGGTTGATGTTTGCAAGCCTAAAGAAATGCAGATATAATTAAAGCAGGCTGATTGATTCAGCCTGCTTTTTTATGCTATTCAACCGTAATAAATACGCCTCTGCCGCTGTCAAGCGTTATACTGTAATATCCATCGTTGTTCGGTGCAAGAACGGTCGGGTATCCGTCGATATAGGCCGTGACGACGGTGCCGTTGATTTTTAACAGAACCTCTGCCACGGCAGGCTTAGAAAGGTCGTTATAATTTACAACGGTGAAAGCGGAAGAGCTTTTGTCCTTTGCTTCAAAACAGCCGATAAGCAACGGTGCCTCACATTTGATTTCGGCGATTGTTTCAAAATTACGGTACGGTGTGTCAAGCTCAAGCCAAGGCGTTGCGGCAGGCGAGGAATTATGATTCATAACGCCGAGGTTATCATAGTTCAAATAAACCTCTTCAAATCTACGAAGCTCGTCATGCACGGTTTTTAAGGTGTAATAAGTATCGGTTTTGTTTCCGTCGGCATCCAAGGGTGTACCGACGTATTCTCCGCGAGCGGCAAATATATAGTACAATATCGCTTTTGCTCCGAACGAAAGCACGGTGTAGGTCTGCCAGTACATATCATCAAGGTCTATCACACGTATCGACGGCGACCATGAGCAGGATTGATTGACAATCCAAAAATCTCTTCCGGACTCACGGCAGGCGTTGGCCACTATTTCGAGGGATTTTGCGTAATTTTCATAAGTCTTTTTGTTGGCATAGCAGGGGTAGACATCGGTGCAGATATAATGCGTCGGAATGTTGTCAACATATTCGTCAAGGTATTTTTGATAGGTTGCCGACTCTTCGTCGTAGTATTCGATCGCCGCCGCCCACGCGCCGCTGTAAAGCTGTTTGTCGTTAGCATACATAGGCAGTAAATTAATAAATGCAAGCTTGTTCGGGTGCAATGCGTTAAAATCCTTTACGCTTTGACCCATTTCGGCAAATGTGCTGTAGCCCGGTTCGTCGGCCAGCGAAATTCCCGCGTAGGAAATTTCGTCTTTGTAGAACAACGCATTGTTCTTTTCTTTGTCGAATATATCGGTTTTGCCGTCGGAAGCCTTTTTGAGCGCGTTAATATCGTAATTTACAAATTCGATTCCGTATTTTTCGTACCATTTGAAAATATTATTTCTTTCGAGCAGAGGGAGGTTGTTGAAATTGTCGTAGCCGAGAATGGTAAAATCTATACCGGCATCGGCGATATCTTTAACTGTCTGCTCTGAAAACAGCGACATTCCCGTTGGTTGTGGGACATACGCACCGATTATCAGGCGGTCGCGATCAAGCGGCTTGAATTCGGCGGATTGCTCGGAGGTCTCGAAAAAGTCAAGCTCCAGGCCGAGAATTGATTTTATAACTCTCGACATAACCGTAGCAACCTCCGCGCGGGTCGAAGAACCGTCGGGGTCGAATATGCCGTTTCCTTTGCCGTTGATTATACCGGCTTTTTGTATTTCTTGAACAGCTGCTTTTTCGGCGGCGGTAAACGAGGAAATATCACGGAAATCCTCTGTACTGCTCATGGCGGTGAGCTTGTAGCCGTAAGTGTTCACATAGTTCGCGATAGCTATAGCCATATCTTTGCGCGAAATCGGTTTTTCCGCGCCGAAGTCGGTGCCGGAAATCGGCTCCATGATTTTATATTTCTTTGCCCATTCGATATAGCGGGCGTAGTATTCGGTCGGGCTTACATCACTGTAGCCGGTATTTCCGCTGTATATCGAGGTGTCAAGGCCGTGCATACGTCCGAGCACGGTGATGAACATGCCGCGCGTCATAGGCATATCGGGCGAAAATTCCGTTTCGCTTGTTCCGCCGAAAAGCTTGCGGTTGGAAGCAAACATGATGGTGGAATATCCCCAATGCCCGGAAATATCGCTGTAGCTTTTGGAATTATACGTCAGCGAATAGGTTCCGGGGCGGCGTGCGACATAATGCGTAGCGTCGATGCTGTTGTATGAAAGAGCAACAATATCCTCACTGCCGTCCGCCGCGGTATACTTAACCACCGCACCGCCTTTGATTTTTTCGGGGTTTTCGACCGTATCGGCTGTAAGGACATAATTCTCGACGGTGTCGCCCTTTTTAACGATACCGGCGGGCAAAATAATATTTTGCATACCGTAATGCAGCGTAACGGTGTCGTGATTTTTCGACGGTAAAATAGGTTCGGGCGAGTAGCTTTGAGCCGCTTCAATTGAAGGGAAAAGCCCCAAATAGTCGATAGCTATCGGTACAATATCGTTGCCGTTTGTGCCGACCACCGTGTCATAGCGCACGGTGGTTATAATGCCGTTCCATTTTGAATTCGGTATATCGTTTTTCAAGTCTATAATAAATTCCTGCCATTCACCGTTGACGGGAAATGAAGTGTTTTTATAGGTTCCGTCTTCGCCCATTACAGCGGAATCGGTGGTGAAAAAGAACTGCATAAGGCGCTCACCGCCGAGGCTTACCGTTGGCTTGAAGCGTACCTTTAAAACGCTGAGGTCGTCGGCATAGAAATAATCGCTTTGCGGAAACTCGTGAGTTATATAAGGGTCGGTTCCGGTATTGGTTATTTTTAAATTACCGCTTTCAAAGGTGTAATCAATTTGATGTATGCCGGTTGCCCAGCTTTTAAAGCCGTCAACACTTCCGAACGAGAATACAAGACTTTCGGGCTTTTCGGTACGTACAACCTTGATTTTTGCTTGCTCGGCCGCATCAATGATTTCTTGGAGTTCGCTGTCGTTTAAATCCTCCGGATATTTTTGCATAGCCTTTTCGTTATCAAAAAGCGCTATATAGTCAAGGTAGATTGTCGCCGTGGGGATATTTTCGTTTCCGACATACGGATCATACCGTAGGCTGGTAAGCGTGCCGTTGTAGCCACTGAAATCCGAAAGATTCATAGTGACTTCGATAAAATCCTCTTGCGGCACAAATGTAAAATTGTTATATGTCCCTTCCGAGCCTATAGGGCCGCTTTTGTCTGTGTCAAAAAATATTTGCCCCATCATGCTTTCGCCTTGCCCCTCGACACATTTGAAACGTATTTTGAGATATTTGTAAACAGATGTATCAATATCAAGCGCATCTATCGGAAGCCAAAAATATGGGTCTTTTGTTGTGTTTACCAGCTTGGCACAGCCGTTTTCAAACGAATGGTTGAGCGCATTTGCCCTAACAAGATTTTGTGCCATATCGGCGGCACTGTTAAAGGTAAAAACTATCGGTTCGTGCAGATATTCGCTTTCGGCACCTGCGAATGCGGTGAGCATTAAAATTGCCAAAATAAGAAAACAAAAAGTCTTTTTCATATATTCCTCCAATTGCATATCATCTATTTGAAATCTACCTTTTAAT
>CAYWMF010000098.1:0-6178 GCA_964459175.1 uncultured Oscillospiraceae bacterium | reverse complement strand
CTGCGGCAAAAGCGGCAATTTCCAACTTCACTCAGTGGCTGGCCGTTCACTTTGCAAAGGTCGGCATTCGTGTAAATGCCATAGCTCCCGGCTTCTTTGTAACCGATCAGAACCGCGCGCTTCTCTTTACACCCGAAGGCGAGCCCACACCGCGTACCAAGAAGATTCTTGACCATACCGCAATGGGTCGCTTCGGCGAAACCAAGGACCTTATCGGAACGCTCCTTTGGCTGTGCGACAACAATTCCTCCGGCTTTGTTACCGGTGTTGTTGTTCCGGTTGACGGAGGCTTTGCCGCATACTCCGGCGTATAATTAAATCCGAATTTCATATACTCATGGGGGAGTAATTCGCGCCTATGGCGTGGTAAATCAACATCATGGCGGATAATTTCGTCTGGTTTACCTTAAAGAGTGAGACTCATGTACGGATAGCTTCGTACATGAGTCTTAATTTTTTATAGAAAGGAAAAATTATGAAGTATTACCTTGAAGAAAAAGAAAAGGTCTTAAGCGAATGTCAAACCGATGCTAACGGTTTGAGTGTCGCCGAGGCCGCCAAGCGACTTGAAAAAAACGGCAAGAATAAGCTTAAAGAAGCTAAAAAGGTTTCGCTTTTAAGTCGCTTTGTTCAACAGCTGGCCGACCCGATGATTATAATTCTTTTGGCGGCCGCGGCAATTTCGGCAATCACCTCTGTAATCGAGCATGAAAGTCCTGCTGATGTGTTCATCATTTTGGCGGTTGTTATCATTAACTCGGTTCTCGGCGTTTATCAGGAAAGCAAGGCCGAAAAGGCTATTGAGGCGCTTCAGCAGATGTCGGCGGCTACCTCTAAGGTACTCCGCGACGGCAAAATTGTTTCCGTCAAAAGCGAAGATTTGGTTGTCGGCGATGTGGTGCTTTTGGAAGCGGGCGACTCGGTTCCGGCTGACAGCCGCCTTATCGAATGCGCCAGCGTAAAGGCTGAGGAAGCGGCACTGACCGGAGAGTCTGTGCCGACCAACAAAACCGACGCCGCGCTGAAGTCCGAAAACGGCAGCGTGCCGCTGGGTGACCGCAAAAATATGGTTTATATGGGTAGCGACATTGTTTACGGTCGAGGAAAAGCAGTTGTCACTGCCACAGGTATGGACACCGAAATGGGCAAAATCGCCGACGCATTGGCGCAGGCGGAGGAGGGCAAAACTCCTTTGCAGATAAAGCTTGCACAGCTTAGCAAAATTCTGACCTATCTTGTGCTGGGTATATGCGTATTTATATTCGGCTTTAAGCTTGTTATGCACGTCTTTGAGGGCGGCGGCGACTGGGCGGGCTTTGCACTCGACAGCTTTATGATTGCCGTAAGCCTTGCCGTCGCGGCAATTCCCGAAGGACTTGCGGCTGTTGTAACCGTTGTGCTTTCGATAGGCGTTACGAATATGTCCAAGAAAAATGCCATTATTCGTAAGCTCACCGCGGTTGAAACACTCGGCTGCGCACAGATTATTTGCTCGGACAAAACAGGAACTCTCACGCAAAATAAGATGACCGTTGTTGAGGATGTCTCTGGCAACAAGGAGCTTTTGTGCAAGGCTATGGCACTTGCCAGCGACGCCGAGCCGGGCGACGACGGCAAGGCAAAGGGCGAGCCGACCGAATGCGCGCTTGTCGAATTTGCCGCGGCAAATAAATTCTTCAAATATGACCTCAAAAAGGATTATCCCAGAATAGGTGAGGCGCCGTTCGATTCAATGAGAAAGATGATGTCCACCGTCCATAATTGCGGCGGAAAGATCATTCAGTTCACCAAAGGCGCACCTGACGAGGTTTTGAAGCTGTGCAAATATATTTTGAAGGACGGCGCCAAGGTTGAGCTTAACGATGCTCTCAGAAAGGAAGTTTTGGCTTCCAACAAGGCTATGGCTGACAAGGCTCTGCGTGTGCTTGCCGGCGCATACAAGGAATACGACAGCGCTCCGCAGGATTTTGCACCCGAAAAGCTTGAAAATGAGCTTGTTTTCATCGGTCTTTGCGGTATGATTGACCCTGTACGTCCCGAGGTAGGTGACGCTATTGTACAATGCCGCAGTGCCGGAATACGCCCGATTATGATAACCGGCGACCACCGCGATACCGCAGTTGCCATAGCTATGCAGCTGGGCATAATTACTTCGCCGGATCAAGCCATCACCGGACAGCAGCTCGATGAAATCAGCGACGAAGAATTTGCTACGGCGGTTGAAAAATATTCCGTTTATGCCCGCGTACAGCCCGAGCACAAGGTACGCATAGTAAACGCTTGGAAAAAGAACGGCAAAATTACCGCTATGACAGGCGACGGCGTAAATGACGCACCGTCGATAAAGAGCGCCGATATCGGCGTAGGAATGGGTATTACCGGCACCGATGTTACCAAAAACGTCGCCGACATGATACTTGCGGACGATAATTTTTCCACTATCGTTGCCGCTGTCGCAGAGGGACGTAGAATTTACGATAACATTACAAAGACAATTCAGTTCCTGCTGTCCTCCAATTTGAGCGAGGTTATCTCGATATTTGCCGCCACAATCATGGGCTTTACCATTTTGAAGCCGGTTCACCTTTTGTGGATTAACCTTATCACCGACTCGATTCCCGCGCTCGCGCTCGGCGTCGAAAAGCCGGAGGGCGATATAATGCAGCGCAAGCCGAGAAATGCCTCCGACGGAATATTCGCCGGCGGTTTGGGCTTTGATGTAGTATTCCAGGGTCTGATTGTATCAGTGCTGACGATAGGCGCGTACTTTATCGGAAATATTATGGAAAATCAGCCTATACTCGCAACGCATGATAATGCCATGACGATGGCGTTCCTCACCATGTCGATGGCGGAAATATTCCATTCGTTTAACATGAGAAGCCGCCGACACAGCATTTTCGCCATGAAGAGCCATAACAAGATACTTTGGGGCGCTATGCTTTTGTCGCTTGTTTTGACGACCGGCGCAATTTACATTCCCGGCGTTAACGACGCTTTCGGCTTTGCGCATATTAATGCTATGGAATACTTCACCGCTATGCTGCTTGCGGTTATGATAATTCCTATAGTTGAAATTATTAAGCTGGCTCAAAGAAAGTTAGGTAAATAATGGCATATACATTGGAAAAAGAGATTTATTCTTACGAGCTTTGTCACACCGGAACAATCAAGCCGTCGTATCTTATGCGCTACATGCAGACTGCCGCCGGAATCGATAGCGAGCAGCTGGGCGCAGGCTACCGTGTTTTGCGCGAACATGATATGGTGTTCGTTATAACAAAATTGAAGCTTGAAATGTTCGGCGACATAACCTCGGGTGATAGAATTCAGATAAAAACCTGGCAAAAGGAAATCAAGGGCGTAACCTTTATACGTGATTTTGAAATAAAGCGCGGCGATGAAATCGTCGGTTATGCCTCGACGCAGTGGGCGCTGATGAGCTTTGAACAGCGCCGCCCGGTGCGCCCGTCGAAAATGCCGGTGGTGACACCCAGTCGAACCGATATTCCGGCAAGGAATATCGAGCTGGAAAGGCATATCGAGCATCCCGAAATTGCCGTGAATTGCGGTACCTTCAAGCGCGTGGTAATGCTTTCGGATCTTGACGAGAATCTTCATCTCAATAACACGAATTACGCTGATATAATGCTGGATTTTTTACCGCAGGATATTCATGCTTCGAGCTTTAAATTACTGCAAATTAATTTTCGCGGCGAGGCAAGGCTCAACGATGAGCTTGAAATAAGTGTATTTCGCGATGATAAAACGGTTTATTACTATGCTGAAAACAGTACAAAAGCTCATGTCTGCTTTGAGGGCAAAATCATTTTGAAATAAAAAATAACCGCCGATTACTCACGATTGTGGGTAATCGACGGTTTTGTCAATATTCGTATCCGCATTCGTCCATATCTTCTTTGAAAAAGTCGAACATATGTAAATCCGAATCCGTTTTGTATCTTCCGACAGAGTCGGTGCGCATTTCGATTTTTGCAAGCGGAGTTCCGAGAAAATCGCTTATTCGCTTGAGCTGGTTATCCTGGTCGAACACAAAATCTTCAAAGCGAACGCTTATGCAGTTCTTGGGATCGGGGGTTGCGTGCATGATTTCACGCTGATATTTCCAGCTTATAGCGCGCTTAATGCGTATGTTGTCGGTGGGATCGTAGTCAATGTTAAAATCGTGCAGGTCGTCGGTTACATGACCCGAAAGTATGCTGTCGCGAGGGTCGCGCACCCACTTGATGTATTTTATATCCGGGAACATTTTGAGTATCCAAGGAAAGCAAAGCACCGTTTCGGGCAGCTTCCAGCCTTTGTGCGGATTGTCGGATTTCAGAACGCTGGAAAGAAAACTTTCAACCAGTCTTACGAATTCGGGCGTCGGATCCATTTGCAATACCTTTGAAAAATCCCATTCGTAATTTCCTTTGTAGGACACGTATTTGCCGAAAATGCGGCAGGCCTCGTACATATCCTCCGGCGGAATAAGGTCTCCGGATTTGTTGATATTTGCGCCCATATAGTAGCCGCTTTGGGTTAATGTGTGGGATATTGCGCGTGTTCCGCCGTGGCCTCTGCCGATGATAGTTACCATTTTTTTAAATTCCTTTCAATTTGACTATAGATTGTAAAGTTCCATTTGCGAGTTTATTTCTTCTTCACCCTCAGCGGGGTGTATTTTGACGTAGCTTTTGTCCGGAAGCAGTAAATGTGCCTTCACATTGTCGCGAAATTCCAGCTCCAGCATTTCCTCCAGACGGTTTGCAATTTCGCTGTCGAGTATCGGCGACGCAATTTCGACACGGCGCGAGGTGTTGCGCGTCATAAAATCGGCTGAGCTGATATAAAGCTTGCGCGAGCGCTTTTCGCCGAAAACGTATATTCTCGAATGCTCAAGATAACGCCCGACAATGCTTATTATCGTTATATTGTCCGTTACACCCTCAATTCCTGGGCAAAGACAGCATATTCCGCGCACAATCATTTTGATTTTTACGCCGGCCTTTGCGGCCTCGATAAGCTCCAGCATTATTTCCTTGTCGGTTATGCTGTTCATTTTCAGCTTGATAACGCCCATGCGGCCTCGGCGCGCTTTGGCGGCTTCGGCACGTATCAGAGATATTATTTTGGTTTTGAAGCTGTGCGGCGCCACCAGCAGCTTTTTGTAATTTCCGTTCAAATTGGAAATAGTCAGGTCATGGAAAAAGCGCACTGCATCCTCGGCTATCTCGTCGCGCGAGGTGAGAATGCTCACGTCGGTGTAAAGGCGCGCGGTTTTTTCGTTGTAATTGCCGGTTCCGATGTGGACGGTATATTTTATTCCGCTTTCTGTTTGACGCGTTATAAGTGTGATTTTGGAGTGTACCTTATAGCCCTCAATTCCGTATATAACGCGACAGCCGGCATCAGACAGCCTTTTTGACCAGTGAATATTATTGGCTTCGTCAAAGCGCGCCTTGAGCTCAACAAGTACTGTGACCTCTTTGCCGTTTTCGGCGGCGTCGCATAAATGCTGGATTACCTGCGAGGACGAGCTCAGTCGGTACAGCGTGATTTTTATGCTCACAACCTGCGGGTCATAAGCCGCTTCGCTGAGCATATTAAGATACGGCTTCATGCTGTCATATGGATAGCACAGCAAAAAATCGCGCTTGTCGATTTGAGTTATTATCGAGGTCTTTTGCTCTATTTTCCTCGGCCAGGTCGGTGAAAGCGGCTCGTGAAGCAGCTTTGATTTCATTTCGGGCGTCAGCCTGTCCTCAAGCGCCCAAATGTAGCTCATATCCAGCGGCGCCAATGTTACATAGCATTGGGCAGGGGAGAGCGAGAGCTTTGAAAGCAGGTATTCTGTAAGCTTTTCGCCGCCCTTTGAAATTTCCAGCCGCACCGGTGCGAGCTTTTCGCGCTTTTTGAGTATCTCTTTCATGTATGCGCGGTAATCCAAGTCGTCGTCCGAAAAGGTATCGGCCACCGCAATGTCGGCATTGCGTGTAACGCGTATCACAGCTGAGGATTTTACCTTGTAAATCTTAAAAATCTGCTTTAAAAAATGCTCCAAAATAAGCTCGGTAAGCAGATATTTTATCTTTTTGCCGTCGGTTTTCAAATAAAACAGACGCGGTAAGACATTGCTTAAGGGGATAATGCCGACGCTTTTTTTGTCATTTAGGCG
>CAYWMF010000097.1:0-6185 GCA_964459175.1 uncultured Oscillospiraceae bacterium | reverse complement strand
GTATACTACGGTTCATATTATATACTAAAATAAGAAAGAAATGGTTTAAGATATGTTGTTAAATTGTAAATTTTTATTAGAAAATATTGACAAGACAAAAACTGTCATGTTTGCCGGTATCGGCGGCATAAGTATGTCGGCGCTGGCGCAGATGCTGCTGCGCGACGGATACAGTGTGTCCGGGTACGATATGAAGCGCACGGCGCTCACCGAAAAAATGGAGCTTATGGGCATAGAAATAGCCTATAGCTTCGAGGATATTGTGTTTGACAATGTCGGCCTTATCGTGTACACCAAGGCGCTCACCAAGGAGCATTTTGTGCTGGTCGAGGCCGCAAAAAGAAATATTCCCGCCATTGACCGCCCGGTACTGTTGGGCGCGATTATGCAAAAGGATCGCCGCCGCATAGGCATTGCCGGTACGCACGGAAAATCAACCTCCACCGGTATGCTTTCGCAGATTTTTCTGTCCGATCCCACGCTTGACCCGACTATTATGATCGGCGCCCAGCTTCCGATCTTGGGCGACAGCTATCGTGTGGGAAGCGGCGGCGATTTTATATTTGAGGCTTGCGAATATAAGGACGCATTTTTGGATTTTTGCCCGAATATAGCGGTGGTTTTGAACGTCGAGCTGGATCATACGGACTATTTTTCCGGGATAGACAGCATGGTTGAATCCTTTTCGAAATACATCGCCAAATGCGGCAAAAAGGGCGTTGCCATTGTCAACGCCGATAACGCCAACGCCGTGCGCGCCTCGCTCATGGCGCGCGAAAAGGTGGGCAAGATACTATATTTTTCCGCCGAGAGCACAGCCGATATTTACGCCGATAACGTAAAAATGAACATGGGCTGTGCCGAATTCGATGCTTTTGTCAACGGCGAGCTTTACGCTCATATGAAGCTGGCAATTCCGGGCAAATTCAATATTTCCAACGCTCTTGCCGTGGCCGGTGCGGCGTATGTTTGCGGCATACCGCGCGAAGCGGTAGAAAAGGGCGTCAGCGCTTTCGGTGGCGTAAAGCGCCGTTTCGAGCGCCGATGTGTGGTGAACGGCGCGGTCATTGTGGACGATTATGCGCATCATCCGGACGAAATTCGCGCGACGGTTTCGACTGCCTGCGGTATTGCCAAGCGCGTTATCGCTGTGTTCCAGCCGCACACATATACCCGAACGCGCGACCTTTTCGATAAAATCACAAAGGCATTCGACGGCTGTGCCGAGGTGATTTTTGCCGATATCTATTCGGCGCGTGAGGCAGATATTTACGGCATAAATTCCCAAATGCTGGCTGACGCGACTCCCAACGGCAGATATATCGGCGGCTTTGACGAAATCTCGAACTATCTTCGCTCCGTCGCGCGCGAGGGCGACATTATTCTCATCATGGGCGCGGGGGATATAAATAGGCTGGTGGTTTAAATAATTAGTAATTAGTAATTACGGAAGATTTTGCATAGCAAAATCAACCTTAATTGAGAATTGTAAATTGCACACTGCGAATTTATTTCATCGGGTACAACATGACACAAAAAAGTATTAATCAAAGCAATCCCTCGCCGTCGTCGGTGCTTCGGACGGCGGTAGAGGCGGCAAAATTGACATTGCAATACGGCGGTGGGGCTTACCGTGCCGAGGATGTTTATTGCCGCATTTGCCGCGCCTGCGGCTACAGCGAAGCGCAGATTTCAGCCGAAAACACCGCGCTGTCGGCGTCACTGCAAACGCGCGACAGTTCGTATACCACGATTTTTCGCGTAACGCGGCGCGGAGTCAATCTTTCAAAGCTTGATATGATAAATGACATTTCGCGCGGCATTGCCGACGGTTCGATCGAGCTTGCAAGCGCCGAAAAGCGGCTGGCTGAAATAGAGGCCGCACCGGGCAATCGCGTGGCGGTTACCGTTTTGGCGGCGGGGCTTTTCTCGGCGTTTTTTACTTTGCTTTTGGGCGGCAAGATATGGGATTTTGTGCTTACCTTTGCCATCGGCGCGATTATAAGCTATGTGCTGTCCTTTTTCGAGCGGGCGGACGTTTACGGCTTTATGAATAACCTGTTCGGCGGAATAATGGACGCAGGGATCGCTATGCTGGCGTTTATCGCCGCCGGGCATATAGGCGTTGAAATTCAGCTTGACGCCGTTATTGTCGGTGCTATGATGCCGCTTTTGCCGGGGCTGGCTATGACAAACGCGATCCGCGACTACATCAGCGGCGATTATATCAGCGGCACTGCCAGCGTTATGGAGGCGCTGAGCATGGCGATTGCCTTGGCGGCCGGCGCGGCGCTGAGTTTTGGCATATTCATGTCGTTGGGGGTAAGGGTATGATAAATTTGATATATGATTTTATCGTTTGCTCAACGGCGACCTTCTTTGTTACCGTGATTTTTCGCGCGCCCAAAAGGGCTATGCTCGCCGCAAGTATTATGGGCGGGCTGAGCTATGTGGTTTACGATATATGCAGTGGCGCCTTGTCGCTGACGGCGGGATATTTTTTCGGTACGCTGTTCATCAGCGTTTTTGCCGAGCTTTTGGCGCGTCTGCGCAAAATGCCGGCGACGATTTTCATAACTCCCGCGGTAATTCCGCTGGTGCCCGGAGTTGGGCTTTATCAGACAATGCGCTTCTTTGTGTACGGTGATACCGCGGCCGGGCTTGAAAAATGTATCGAAACGCTGTCCTGCGCCGGGGTTATGGCTGTAGCGATAGCGCTTCCGTCAATGGTAATACGTGTCGGCAAAAGTTCGCGCACAAAGTAGCTGTGCAAGATATTCATATACATTTGCAAGATATTCTATTTACAAAGCGGCAAAAAGGTTATATAATATCATTAAATCCACAAAAAATTAAAGGAGAAGGCAAATGAAGTATTACGAAGATTTAACCAAAATTTCCGAAAATCGTATGCCCCCGCGCGCCTACTATATACCCTACGAGTCACTCGAAAAGGCGCTCAAGGGCGATAAAAACGATTCCGCATATTACACACTGCTCAACGGTATATGGGATTTCCGCTATTTCGAGCGCGAGGTTGACGCCACGCTGGAGGCCGAAAAGTGGGATAAGCTGGAGGTTCCCGCCTGCTGGCAGCTTCACGGCTACGATAAGCCGCAATATACAAATGTAAATTATCCCTATCCCGTCGATCCGCCGTATGTTCCGGACGATAACCCCTGCGGAATTTATCGCCGTAGCTTTACGCTGGACAAAAGCAACGCCGAGCGCGATTGCTTTATAGTTTTCGAGGGCGTTTCATCCTGTATGTATCTGTATGTCAACGGCAGCTATGTCGGCTGTTCGCAGGGCTCGCATCTTCCTGCCGAGTTTGATATTACCGAATATGTCAACGAGGGTGAAAACACCCTGACTGTCAAGGTGCTCAAATGGTGCTGCGGAAGCTATCTCGAGGATCAGGACTTTTTCCGCTTCAGCGGTATCTTCCGCGATGTATATCTTTTGCATCGTGCCAAGGAGCGCGTTTGGGATATAAGAATTTTTGCCGATACCGAAAAAATCACGGTTGAAGCCGACGGCGAGGCAATGCTTTTCGACGCAAACACACGTCTTGACAGCTTTTCGCCCGAAAATCCGAAGCTTTGGACAGCCGAGACCCCGAATCTTTACACCGTTATCGTTAAAAAAGGCGACGAATACATACCGCAAAAGGTCGGTATGCGCACCATCGCAACAAGCCGAAAGGGCGAGCTGTTGATTAACGGTCAAAGTGTTAAGCTCAAGGGCGTTAACCATCATGACACCCACCCGACAAAGGGCTATACAATGAGCGACGAGGAATTGAGGTTTGACCTCGAACAGATGAAAAAGCTCAATATTAATACCGTGCGAACCTCACACTATCCGCCGACACCGCATTTCATCGAGCTGTGCGATGAAATGGGATTTTATGTCGTCGATGAAACCGATATTGAAACTCACGGTTTCACCTGCCGCGATATCCCCGATCCGGGCTATGATGTCGATACCAGCGGGGACGAATGGGTTGTTGCAAATCCCGAATGGAAAAACGCAATGCTGGAACGCATGATACGCATGGTTCACCGCGACAAGAACCATGCCTGCATTATTATGTGGTCGATGGGCAATGAGTCCGGCTATGGCCGTAATCACGACGTTATGGCCGACTGGACGCATGATTTTGACAGCACACGACTGCTTCACTACGAAAGAGCAAATCTCAGCTGGAGCGGAACAAGCAACCGTTATGATATAAACAATCCGCGCGTTGATGTGCTCAGCAGTATGTACGACAGCATCGATGTACTTCGCAGATATGCCGAAACCTCGCACGACCCGCGCCCGTATTTCATGTGCGAATATGCTCACGCGATGGGTAACGGCCCCGGAGATGTGTGCGATTATTGGGATTTGTTCTATCAGTACCCCAATCTTATCGGCGGCTGTGTTTGGGAGTGGACAGACCACACGGTTATCGTGGACGGCGTTTGCAAATACGGCGGCGATTTCGGCGAAGATACCCACGATGTCAACTTCTGCAGCGACGGCATGACCTTCTGCGACCGTAGCTTCAAGGCGGGCTCATATGAGGTTAAAAAGGCTTACCAAAATATGAAAACTTACCTTAACGACGGCATTTTGACGGTTGAAAACCGCTTTGACTTTACGAATCTTAACAAATACGATATTAAGTACGAGCTTGTCTGCGACGGTAAAATTACTCAGCAGGGTAGCATGAAAATGGATATTAAGCCGCACAAATCGCTGGGTACGCTGTTCCCGCTGGATGTTCCGGACAGCTGCAAGCTGGGTTGCTATGCTAATATTTACCTTTTTGACGGCGAAAACGAAATCGCTTTTGATCAGCACGAGCTGGAGGTTGCGCGTGAGACGGAGCCCGAGGTCGGCTACGATAATGTAAAATTCGAGGAGAGCGGCGAGCTTTTGTATATCACCGGCGAGGACTTTGAATACATTTTCAATCTTCATTACGGCGCTTTTGAATCGCTCAAGCGCGGCGGCCGCGAGCTTTTGGCGGATAAAAATATTCTCAGCGTGTGGCATGCCCCCACCGACAACGAGCGCAACAATAAAAATCTTTGGTTTAATATGCGGCTTGACAAGACCCGCAACAAGGTTTACGAGGCTTCGCGTGAGCACAACAAGCTGATTGTCAAGGCTTCGCTGGCAGGACTTTCGCGCGCACCGTTCTTCAGATATACCGTAACCTACGAATTTTTCGATAACGGCGATATTAAGACCCTGCTTTCGGGTGATATACGCAAAACCGTAAGTGATTTGCCACGCTTGGGCTTTGAATTTTTCCTGCCCGACGAGGACGACAAATTCACCTATTTCGGTATGGGAGACGGCGAAAATTACAGCGATTTGCACCGCTATTGCAAAATGGGCATGTATTCCTCCGACGCCGACAGCGAGTATGTCAACTACATAATGCCGCAGGAGCACGGCAACCACATTCGCACAAAGCTTCTTGAAATGTCGAGCGGACTTAAATTTGTCAGCGACAGCGGCTTCGAATTCAATGTTTCGCATTATACCTCACATGCAATTACCAAGGCTATGCACTGGGACGAGCTTGTAAAATGCGGCAAGACCGTTGTTCGTGTGGACTACCGTTGCCGCGGTATCGGTTCACACAGCTGTGGCCCTGAGCTTTTACCGCAATATCGTATTGATGAGAAAAATATTAATTTTTCATTTACGATTAAGACAAAATAATTTTACTAAAATACAGAATTAGCTCTTTACTTTTGCGCAATTTTGTGATAAAATATGTAATGTAAAATATTTTTGCAAAAATTGCGATTTTGCGGAATCATGTGCAATAACGCAAAAACGAAATTCACATATTGCGGGAGAAAGAAAATGAGTTTTAACAAAAAGATTAATGCTTTATTGAAAGAAAAGGGCATCACCAAGGCACAGCTTGCCAAGGCGGTGAATATCCCATATACCACGCTGGACAGCATGCTTAAAAGGGACACCGATACCGAAAGGCTTAAAACCATTTATTCAATCGCGAGACAGCTGGGCGTATCGGTGGAATACCTGGTATTTGACAATGTAAGCGAAGCCTTTGAGGGCGAAAATCAGATGTTTATTTCCGACAGGGAAACAGAGCTTATAAACAATTACCGCCTGCTTGACAAGCGCGGTGTCGAAACGGTAAAGGCAGTGGT
>CAYWMF010000096.1:0-6200 GCA_964459175.1 uncultured Oscillospiraceae bacterium | reverse complement strand
GTCCACGCCGCGGCGATACAAAATGTCGTCGCGTATCAGCAAAGATGCCTTTTCGCCGACAATTTCGACTTCGACGGGCGATGAGGTCGCGTGGCAGTTGGTGGCGTAGAAAATCGCGGTAGCGCCGCTTTCGTAATAAAACGTCGCCTCGGCGGTGTCCTCAACCTCGATGGTACCCTTGTTTTTGCGCAGTGCCACAGAGCCCTCTACCTTGGCGATTTTACCGCCCAGATAGTACAAAAGGTCGATGGTGTGTATGGACTGATTCATCAAAACTCCGCCGCCCTCGCGTGCCCAGGTTCCGCGCCAGCCGCTGGCGGTGTAATAATCGCCCTCGCGATCCCAGGTGACAATACCCTTAAGACCGATAATTTTTCCGAGCTCGCCGCTGTCGATAATCTGCTTGGCGGCGACGGTGGAATTTACCAGGCGGTTTTGGAAGGAAACACAAACCTTTTTGCCGGTTTCGCGGCTGACGGCAAGTATTTCGCGCGCACCGTCGGGATCCATGGCGGCGGGCTTCTCAAGATAAACGTCGTGGCCGGCGCGCAGTGCGGCAATCGCCATTTCGCGATGCAGATAATGCGGCGTACAAATATGTACAATATCGCATTTTGCCTTTGCCAAGAGCTCCTTGTAATCAAGATACTTTTCGGCGTCGGGGCAAAGCGCGGCGTTGGAGTCGAGATGCTCCGGCGCAATGTCGCACAGAGCGACAATTTCGGAAATCTCGTTCTTTTTTATTGCATCAATGTGGGTTTTTGAAATGCCGCCGCATCCGATAATGGCGGTCTTGAACGGAGTACGCATAAGAAATGCCTTTCTTTAAATGAAATAATGTTATTTAAGTTCTAATTTGTTCAGCTCGCAAAGATAGGTCACGTCGTTTTCGGTCAGCGCGCGCAGCTTGCGGCTTTTTCCGCAGTTATCACAGCGCAAAACGATATAATCGCGCGCTATATCAATGCTTACCATTCGCTCCTCGGGCGTACAATCGCATACAACGTCGTTATCCGCCAAAAAATCGCGCAGTATCAGCAAGACCTCTCGCATAACCGCGGGGTTGTCGTAATGGGCGTATGCATCATCTGTCGCATCATCTTCGGGCATTTCGTTGACTTGGCTTTCGGCAAGAGCCTCCTCAAGGAACTTTTTATGCTCGTCAAGCGCCTTCATGACGTTGCTTTTTTGTCCGATAAAGCAAATATCCAGCGCGGTGTAGGGACATTGCACCTTGAAAAGCTCCTTTTGAAAAAACGAAGTGCCGGACAGTCGGGTTGTGTGGTTATCCGGGCAGGCAGGGCAGGGAACCGACAGCGTGACCTTACGGTCGTGGGACATTTTGATGCTGAGCGTTTCGCCGCAGCGGCAGGAAATATCCAAGCCGCCGGACAGCGAAAAAATATTTATATCCTTCACCAATGAAGCGCCGCAGGTCGGGCAGATAAATGCGATGGTGGTAGTTTGCAAATCCATGTGAATGTGAACCTCGTAATTTTAGTTTTCTTTTCCGTTGACTATATATCTTTCGTAATAAAACAAATATTGCTGTGCTATGCCGGCATATTCGCCGAAATTAGGCACAGCGCCGTCGAAATACTTTTTGATAATCCGCTTAACCCAGACATCTATCGGAAAGCTGTCGGTTTTATGGTAGGCAAAAAGCAGTACGCAGGCGGCAACCTTGTCGCCGACGCCCTTTATCGCCTTAAGATATTCGGCGGCCGCGGCGGTGTCCATAGCGTAAATCGCCTTAAGATCAATATCCCCCAGCGTCACCTTTTTGGCGGCATCGTAAATGTATCGCGCGCGAAAACCGGTTTTAAAGGAAAATATCTCCTCTTCGCCGGCCTCGAAAAGCCTTTGAGCCGTCGGGAAAGAGTAAAATTCGCGCCCATCGGGAGAATAAATTTTATCGCCGTAGGCACGGCTGAGCGTTTCGATGATTTTCTTGATTCGCGGGATATTGTTGTTTTGCGAAATTATAAAGGAGCACAGCGCCTCCCAAGGGTCTTGGCGCAAAATCCTGATGCCCGCGGCAATGTCGGCGGCGGCGCGCAGTATCTCGCTCTTTTCGCAAAGAATCCGAGTCACGGCGGCGTAATCGGTGTCAATGTCGAGAAAGCCCCGCCATGTGCTTTCAAAATCGTCCCTGTCCGCGCCGTACAACAGCACCCTGCTGTCGCTATGCTTTTCAATGCGCAGATATTTGCCGAACGCAACGCCCTCGTAAGCGCTGCCCCCGGTCTTTTCGAAGCGGAAGCTCTGGCCGCAGTTGAATATTTTATCGGGCTCGAAAAAGCTGTCGGCCTCGAATGTATATATTTTGTTGACGGTAATCATATTATAAACGAAAAAAACAAATTGATACTCGACTTTAGCGCAAAATCACATTAAAACAAGCCCTGCCGCCGCCGCAAAACGGCGATACGGCAGGGATCCTGTTAAAAATTATTCGGCTTCTACGTTAGCGTAGGGGTTCTTCTTGCAATATACGGTCAAAACGTCCTGATCGTATACGCGCTCAGCGGCCATGCCGACGGTGCCGTCCTTGCCGTTGATCTTGAAGGTCCAGATGTACTGGCTGTCGGAAGCGCTGTTGTCAATGTCGCCTATAACAACGATGCTGTTGCCGTAGGAATCCTCTTGGAAAGAGATGTCCTGCTCGCGAAGGAACTGCTCGATTGTCATAAGAACCGTGGGTCCGATGGTGTTGATGTCCTTGTTCGCGCCGGTTTCGTCAAAGCCCGCGTCAACTGCCTCAACGGTTACCAGACCGCTGGCCAGGTCATTGCCCGACGGATCGGTAATCTTAACGGTTACGCCGGCAATACGTGTGGTGTTCTTGTTGCAAGCGGCAAAAACGCACACAACCGCAACAACTGCGAGAACGAGAGCAACAATTCTTGTCTTTTTCATGATATTTCTCCTCCATAATATAGGTTACTTGAATTATATCAAAAAAACTCACTTTTGTCAAGAGTTTAAGAAAAAATAATGAAATTTTTATGCAATTTTGTGATTTTAAAACAGTCGCGCGGCTTTTGCACGGCTTTTTTCGCCTGCGGCTGAGCGCTGTTTCGTAAATATTCTATTTATGCCGTAGCCCAAAAGGATTTTTGCAATTCGGCAAGCGTTCGGCGGCTTAATTTGCGTCTTGGCCGTCCTGCTTTCGGAAAAACTTTTTCATATACATAAGCACCAGCACGCCCAAAATCGGAAAAACGGCGGCAAGCAGCATTCCGATTTTGAAGCCGACCTGTTCGGGAGAGAGCGAAACGGCGTCGCCCAGCCTCTTTGCCCACTCGGTGAGCGCGATATTATCGACGACAATGCCCATCGCTTGGGGCGCAAGCGAAGCGCCGAAGTCACCGCCGGCGGCCATCAGGGCGTATGCGGCAACACCCGCCGCGGGAATTTTTTCTTCCATGAAAATCAGCGTTCCCGGCCACAGCATCGAGGTGCAAATGCCCAGGGCAACGCAGGCCAGCAGTGAAATCACCGCGTTCGGCGAAGCCGCGACCGCCAAATAGCACACGGCGGAGCAGGTCATGCCGATTACCAGCGTTTTGAAAATGTTTTTGCCGTATTTGGCATAAGCGGTTCGAGTGAGCGCCAGCAAAATCGCAAACAGCGACATTCCGAGAATATCGCCCCAAACCTTAGGTATACCAAGCACGGTTTCGGTGTACAGCGAAATCCAGTTCGACATTGTGTTTTCGGCGCAGGAACCCAAGAATATGCACACCATGCACAAAATAAGACCCTTGGTTCGGCGGCTGTTTTTCGCTGTTTTTGAATCGCTTTGAGCCATATCCATGTTCGGAAGCGGCGAGGCCGTCAGCAGAACGGAGGCTATCACCGGCAAAACAGCCCATAAAAACACCAGATACATCCAATATTCGTTGCCGACGAATTTCAAAAACAGTGTGCTTATTACAACAACGCTCACAAAGCCGTAACCGTAAAGTGAATGAAGAATGCTCATATCCTTATCGGGGGTATCCGACGGCAGAGCCGCGATGGTCGGGCTGACCAAAACCTCGCCCAGACCCGCCGCAACCGAGAAAATCAACGTGCCGACAACCAGTCCGATATAGGCGTATTGCGGGAACAGCATGGGAATCAGCGCATATACGCACAGTCCGCTCGCCGTCACAAGCGGCATAATGCGGATGGTTTTGTGAATGTTAAAATATTTGCTGAAAAAGCTGAAAATCAAATCTATGCTCAGCTGTGTGCAAAAATTGACAAGTATAAGCGTTCCGAGCAGTGTGTAGGATATTCCGTACATCTCCTTGAAGGTAGCGAACAGAAGCGGCGGCAGGCTGAATACCGACGACATCGCAAGGTATGTAAAGTAGCAGGCAAATTTTGTTTTTTTGTAATTCGGTTGTTCCATAATATACTTCCTTTATAAATATAAACAGCTTTAAATTTTTTGCGCTTCCGCCGACATGCGGCGGGTACGCTTCAAAGGATTTTAATTTACGATTTTGAGCTTTTCAGCTCGCACTTGTACAGCCGTACAAAGAAAGCCGCACTTACCGCCAGCGATACAGCTTCGGCGATCGGGAATGCCCACCAGACCATGTTGACGTTTTGGGTCAATTCCGCCAGCACCCATGCCACCGGCACCAGCACCACCAGCTGACGCATCAGCGACATTACAAGGCTGTAATTGCCGCGTCCTATTGCCTGATACATGTTTGAGGACACGAGTCCCAGCGCCGCCAACGGGAAGCAAAGGCAAATAATTCTCAGCGCCGGTATACCGACCTCCAGCAATTCGGCCGTCGGATTGAAAAAGCCCAACAGCCGACCGGGAAGCAGCATAAAGGCAAACACGCCTACCATCATGATAATAAACGCAATTGCACAGCCTTGGTAAAATGACTGTAGCAAGCGTTTTTTGTTTTGCGCGCCGTAGTTATAGCCCATAATTGGCATAAGTCCCTGATTGAGACCCAAAACAGGCATAAATACGAATGAGCGCAATTTGAAGTATAGGCCGAATACTGTATATGCCGTTGTCGAAAATGCCGCAAGAATAGCATTGATAGCTATGTTCATTACTGTGCTGATTGCCTGCATTACTATAGCCGGAATACCTACGGCATAAATATTTTTGACAATTCCGGCGCTGAAGCGAAAGCCCTTTAGGGTGATTTTGATTGACGGCTTCCGTGCGACTACGACGATAGCCAGCACCATTGAAAAAATTTGTCCGCCGACGGTTGCAATTGCCGCACCGGTAACCCCCATGGCAGGCAATCCAAACCAGCCGAAAATCAAAATAGGATCGACAACAATGTTAAATACCGCACCTACCAGCTGAAAAATCATCGGCCAAAACATATTTCCGGTGGCTTGCAAAATCTTTTCAAGCATTGTCACAACAAATTGTCCGAAAGAAAAAACACAGCAAATCGAAAGATATTGGTTGCCCATCATGACAATGTCGGCATCGGATTCAAACATTCGAAAGAACGGTGTGGTGAAAAATGCGCCGAATACGGCAAAAGCGATCCATGTTATTATACTCAGCACAATACCGTGTGCGGCTGAGGCTTCGGCTTCCTGTCTGCGGCCCTCGCCAAGTCGTCGCGAAATCAGCGATGTAACGCCTGCGGCGGTACCTACGGCAAAGGCGATAAGCAAATTCTGAATCGGGTAAGCCAAAGATAGCGCGGATACGGCTTTATCACTGACCTGAGCAACAAAATAACTGTCCACAATATTGTAAAGTGCCTGAATCAACATAGAGAACATTGCAGGCATTGACATGGACAGTATCAAGGGGAGCATTTTTTCTGTTCCCATTCGGGTTTCTTTTTGGGCTTCGGATTCCATAAAAATCACTTTCCTTGTTTGACATATTAACAGCTTAAATAAAATTCAAGTTTCTACATTATAGCATAACGGCATTTATTTGTCAATAGTTTTAAAAAATATCTCGCCGCTGTGCAAAATAATGCAAAAAAGCACTTGACAATTTGATGAGAACATGTTATAATATACGCATAAAGCCTTGCTTCGCAAGTCTTTGGGCTTCGCCCTCGTCGCGTTTGTACGCGACATGCGATATTGACGGCTTCGCAAAAATGCCCTTGCAAGCAAGCATTTTTGCTTCATGGTAGAATACACGCATAAAGCCTTGCTTCGCAAGTCTTTGGGCTTCGCCCTCGTCGCGTTTGTAC
>CAYWMF010000095.1:0-6235 GCA_964459175.1 uncultured Oscillospiraceae bacterium | reverse complement strand
CCGTGCAAGCACACATTTTTGCTTCATGGTATAATATATGCATAAAGCCTTGCTTCGCAAGTCTTTATGCATAATGCGCAATTCGCAATGAGCAACTCGCAATTACGGAAGATTTTGCTTCGCAAAATCTTCCTCTTGAAGCCTTCCCCCTGACGCGCCAAAAGCGCTTAGGGCTGTGTCACGGCATAGCCGTGACGGATGAGGTGTTGGTGCGCCGATGATGCTTCGCTCGTTCGCATTATCGGTAAGGGAGCGGCTTGCTGCTCCCGGAATGAAATTTGCAATTAATCTTGCTTTTACAGAGCAAAGCCGCATTTTAAAGACAGAAAATTTTAACTACAGCGAGGTATACAAATGTTCAAGGTCAATGACACGGTTATGTACGCGCGAAACGGCGCTTGCAAAATAACAAATATCCGGTGTGAAAGCTTCGACGGCACGGAAAAGGAATACTACTTTCTTTCTCCGATTTACGATAGCAAAAGCACCGTTTACGTACCGGTGGAGGGCGCGGAGAAAAAGCTGAAAAAGCTGTTGTCAAAGCAGGAAATCGCCGCGGCGATAGACGAGGCCGCGACGCAGAGTCTAAATTGGATTGACGACAGCCGACGCCGCCGCGAAAAGGCAAACGACATCATAAAAAGCGGCAGTCATACCGACATAATCCGTCTCATAAAGCTGTACCACACAAAAAAGGAAGAACTCGATGCAGAGCACAAAAAATTCTTTGTCGCCGATGACCGCGCGCTCCAGGAAGCGGAAAGCCTGCTGCTTCAGGAGTTTTCCATTGTGCTGAACATAGAAAAAAGCGACATTATCCCGCTTATCGAGGGCAAGCTCGACATATGCGGTTAACTGCCACTTTTGTGGCTTTCCATTGGCGCGCCGATGATGCTCGCTAATGCGCAGTTTGCAATTCGCAATTAAGGTAGATTTTTAACTTAAAAATCTACCTTTTAAAGGCTCCCCGTGCACGCGACTGTGTCGCTAATGGCAACATATTTAATATGCTCACCCCTTTCGATGTAGTCGCATCAAGGGGAAGCCTTTGCTTTACGGTTATAAAAACAAAAGCCGCAAGAACCCATAGATTCTGCGGCTTATTTTGCGGCATTAAGCCGCATGAACGGAAAGAGAGGGATTCGAAACCTCGTGTGCTTGCGCACAAACTGATTTTGAAAAGCTGTAAAAAGCATCTCTCCTCGTTCCTCTACGTCCCTAATTTCCGCAAATTTTAGCCCAAAAGTGACCACTTTATTGCCCTTTACGAGAAAAATGCACGGCTTTCGCAAGGCCAAAGGGACAAGCGGTCACTTTTTTTATTGCCGCGTGTACGATCACTCAAGATCAATTGTTTGCGTTAGTCCAATTCTTCCCGCTCCTTTACACCGGGAACAGCTTCCATACCAAACATAGCAAGCGCTTGGTTTACCTTATCCATACGTACGTACGGTTGTCTTTCCTTGTTCAAGCTCACGCACGAATCGCAATCCAAGCACCGAACGCATCGCGAACTCTTCTTGCGTGAGACCACATTCTTTTCTTTTCAGTTTAATAAGTTTAGCAATCTTATTCATATGAGCATTATACACCCTTTCGGGTATAATGTCAATGCTTCTTCACAAATTTATACCCGATAGGGACGAAATCTGCAAATTGTTCAAAACTGCAACCGTTAGGGTATAAATACTAATGAAAATTTTTAGGCTTTATCTCCGATTCTCTCCGGACTTTGCGTTTCTTTGTGATATTCTTTGTGCTGCCAAGACAGAAAGGAGTCACGAAATGGCAACCGAAGAAAAGATAAAAGAGCCGGAGCATCTGCTCCGTAGATGCCCCGACGTGCTCACTATCATATAACCGGCAAAGCCCTACGCAAGTTAAACAGAGCCGCGCGGAATGAGGGTATGGCCGACGGGCGAGGCGGCGCTTTGACCGTCGATGATGTAGTCCGCCGCGGCTTTTGCCGTCTGACTTATGTCGTACGCCACGGAATCCAGCTTCAGACCAAGCTCGTCGATCAGGCGAATGTTGTCGAAGCCGATGATGCCGACTCCGCTCTGCTGTGCAAGATTATACAACCTTATGGCATAAATATCCGTCGGGCAAATGAAGGCATTTTTCTTGTTCGGTGCGATTTCACTCTCGGCACACGGCAATTCGCAAACGACGAATTCGGTTTTGTTCGCGCGGCAGATGTCGTAAAAGGCGTTCAGGCGCTCGGTTTGGGCGAAGGTGTTGACCTCGCTCAGGCGCGGCTTGACGTAAATCAGCCTTTCGTAGCCGCGGCTCAGCACGTATTCCACAGTTTCGTGCATAGCGCGCGCGTCGTCGATGCCGATATGCGGAAGCTTTTCGAGGCGGTTGCCGATAGTGACAATCGGCATATTCAGCGACAGCAGATAGTTTTCGTACTCGGTGCCGCCGTTTATCGGGCACAACACAATGCCATCCGCCGACATGCGGTACAGCGTGTCAATGCAGTCTATTTCGCTTTTGGCATCCTTGTCGGTGAACATGGTCACCATCGAATAGCCCCTGAGCGCCAGCTCACGCTCGGTGGCGGTGAGAATATCCGAAAAATATTGATTTTTCAGGTCAAACACCACCACGCCGACCAGCATTGAGCGCCCGCCGGCGATACTGCGCGCGTGAATATTGGGGCGATAGCCGTATTCGCGCGCGGCCGCCAGTATTTTTTCTTTGGTTTTAGGGCTGATTCCCGCGCGGTTGTTGAGCGCGCGGTCAACGGTGCCCTGCGAAACGCCGCAGATTTTTGCCAGCCGAGTGGTAGAAATGCCTTTATTTTTCACCTTTATACCTCGAGTCGGAGCTCTTTTGCGATTTTCACGCCGTCAAAGCGTATTTTTCCGTTTTCGCAAGTGAAGGCAATGCTCTTGCCGTCGGCATATACCGCCTTGACACTTTGCGCGCGGTCAAGTCCGACGCTTTCAAGCTCGAGCAAGCCGGAGGACAGGGTGATTTTATCTTCCTTTTCGGTTCTCGAAAAATCTCCCCAGCCGGTGCCGAGGCTCCAGAAGCATTTAAAATCGCCCGATACAATCGGCGAAAAGCCGATATGCTTTTGCGGCAGGTTGAATTCAAGGCCGCTGAAAATCGGAAGCAGCGCAAAGCTTGCCATAGGACGTGCGTAGTTACTGCCGCATTCGATTTCGTTCCACGGGTTGCGCTTTTTGCCGTCGTAACGGTTGCGAATCGCGCGGACAACCTTAATTCCGTCCTCAATAAAGCCCTCGCTGACGAGCAGACCGGCAAACGCATATTCAAAGCCGGTCATACATTCTTCGCAATAGGTTATCGGGATAATCGGCTTGTTTGCGCCCTCGGGATAGTCGCAGATAATGGTGCCGCCCTCATCGTTGAGCGCGAAAAGACGCCATGCGTTGGCGACGTTGCGCAGGCTTGGCTTGAAGTTGTTTTTCATCATGCTTTCGAGCGCTGTGTGTCGCTGTTTTTTGTCGAATATATCGCCCAGACCGCAAATATTTGCGTGCCACTGGCCGAGCATTTGGTCGATTTCACTGCCTTCGCCTATCTGATATTTCAGCTGCTTCTTTTCATCGTTGAAATATCCCGCGCAGTCGAAGTGATCGACGATGTCCTTATTTTCAAGATCCACCAGCTGAATGAAATACTTGCCGTTGAAAAGGTTCTGCTTTGTCCAGTCGTAGCCGCTTTCAAACAGCTTGGTATATTCTTCTTTTTTAGCGGTATCGCCCAGGAATTCCGCCATTTCGGCAGCGGCCTTGAGCGCCGCAAGATACATGCCCTCCAGCCACGACGACGGTCCGAACAGCTCCATATCCAAAGTGTGATGCTGTCTGCCCTCCAAAACGCCGTCCTTGTCGGCGTCCCATTCGTGCGTGTTGCTCTTATCCCAGGCGTATTCCAGTACGCGCTTGATAATGTCCCAGTTGTTCCTCAGCCAGTCACTGTTGCCGGTGATTTTCCAGTCGCGGTATATCTTGATAACCGTCGCCATCTGACCGTCAACGCAGGCGTGGAAATTGCCGCGCGGTCTGCCCGGCGGAAGCTGTGTTCTGAACTGCATTTTGCCGTTTTCATCAGTGTCGTACTTAAATTCGGTGTCGCGAATACTGCGCTCCAGCTCCGGGAAAAGGAAGCACAAAGCGTAGGCATAGCTCCACACGTGCGTACAGGTGCCCTCGCAGGAGCCCTGATTACCGTGCACACCCTCCCAGCCGTAAAAGGTGCCGTCCTCCAAGCGCAGAACAGTGGGCGATTTGAGCACCGACATGGTGGAGGAAACGGCGTCGATAACCGCCTTATCCAGCGTGGAGGAATGAAGCGATTTGCAGAAAGCCTCGGTTTTCTTGTAAAGAGAATTCCAATTTTTCATCGCATAGCGACAGCTTGCCGTCGAGTCCTCGAACAGCTTGGTGTAATAATTTTTCCAGCAAATGTCGTTGCCGTTTTCATCCTTGTAGGGATTCCAATAGTTATAGCAATTCGGCACATTCCACGAAATGATAAAGCGGAATTTGGCGGTTTTGCCGCTATTTATAACCTCGCGCGCGCCGACGGAGCAGGTATCAACCTTACCGGGCGTGTCGTAACGGCGGTTTTCAAAATCGGTTTCGTTAAAGTCGTACCAGAAGGTGGTGGTTTTATCCTGCCAGCCGCCGCGGTACCAATATTCCTGATATATGCCGTCGGCACGATCGACTGCGACGGTCAAATCGCCGTATTCCTTGTCGGCGGGCGTTTTGCCGCTGTATTTCAGTTGTACCGCGGTGTATTGCGTATCCGCGGTTTTTTGGTTTACCGCATCCTCGAAGGGGTTGCCGACCGAAAGCACCGCGCTGTATTTTACATTATCGACGCGACCGGTAATCGACAGCTCGAAAAATGCCGCAGGTATGCTCGAATTATCCGAATCCAGCGGAATAAAGGGGTTAAACGCCTTTAAAACCACCTTTGCGGGGAAGTCGTCGTCGGTGAAGGTGAGGGTTGCGATAGGATATTTGCCGTCGAATTTGACGTTCTTGAAATGCGGAAAGCCGCCCATGGTTCCGCCGCTGGGACCGAAGCCGAAGCCGGCGTACATAGCGTTGCCGGGCTTGCCCATCAAGCCTTTGTTCCAGTCGCCGTGCAGCATTTTAGTAACAACTTTGCCGTCGGGATACTGAGCTTTAACGGCAAAAAAGCTGTAATGATTCATCGAATTTTTGTTGGGTCGATTGAATATTTCCCAATCGACCAGGTTGCCGGTGCCGGCAATACCTATACAGCCGGTGCCGATGCCGCCGATGGGAAAACTGATTTCGTTAAGCTTTTCTCCGGAATAAATCATATTTTTACCGTCCTTAAAATATGTTCGTGTACGTACACGATTGCAATTATATTATATATTAATCCCCACACCGTGTCAAGCTACACGGCGGAAATTAAATAAGTAATATATTCCGAGCTTGTCGGCAATATCCGCTTGCGCCGCTGTACGCAAAATCCAAAAAAATCTCTAAGCTTATAAAATTAAGCTTAGAGATTTTTATATCGTTTCGAAAATTTCAATCGTTATTTTTCGCTTTGCGAAGCGGCAGGGTTATCAACGCTTTAAGGCCGACGAGAAGCCAGTAAATCAGCATAAATACAACCACCGCGGCGAAAATCATGCGGAAATCTCCGCAGTACGGCAGTGTGGCCAGCACGACGCCGAAATCGACGCACAAAAGGACAAAATGGCACAGCCTTGCGATACTGCGCGGCAGGCCTTGAATATCAAACAGCAGGCCGCAAAGCCCCAAAACAGCCGAAAAAATCAATATTCGGCTCATGGAGGCGAAGGTCATGACAAACGAGGTCTCGCCCACAGCGAACACAACCAGCGTTGCAAGATATGTTATCAGCGTAAAGGAAAGCGCGGCGGAAAAAAGGGCTTTTTTGACAAATTTCATAAAAATTACCTCCTATTCCGCCGTCGATCTGCGAATTCTTTGCGTAACCATGACATACGGCGGGTCTGTTTTGTTGCAAAGGGCGTATTTCAGCACATTGAAATCATGATTTGAAAGCGTCGAAAGGTACTTTTCGATAAGCTCGCCCTCAATTTTGCCCTCGGCGTGGCCGGGATAAATCGTCACTGTCAAAACTCCTCCGACCGTCAGCCTCTCGACAGCCTTTTCGATTGCCTCGAGGGTTGTGGTGCGCAGGGTGGTAACCGACTTATCGCCGCCCGGAAGATAGCCTAAAT
>CAYWMF010000094.1:1955-6301 GCA_964459175.1 uncultured Oscillospiraceae bacterium | reverse complement strand
CAAACGACGACGTCGGTGTCTACATTCGCTTTGACAGCCAGGAAAAAGTTGACAGTCACATTTATAACTCAAGTTATAACTCAAGCAAAATTGATTATATTGCTTTTGATGACGACATGGGTGCTTTGCACTTCTCAGTCGCCAAGAATGATGTTGCTTTGGATTATCAATTAGGCTTGTACTTAGGCGAGGCTGTAGATTTGGCGCAGTATCCCTACATGCGCGTCACCTACAAATTCCCGCTCAAAACCATCAAAGGCGATGACAACGGAACAAGCCAGGCCTTTTGCGTTTTCCCGAGTACAAAGTCTGATACTAACTCGGCAAGCGGAGACTATAACGAATACGCAAACTTAATTAAAAGCGATGACTTGAACAGGCTGGTTCTCGATTTTAGGGGTGATTGCTTAAAAACAGACGGCACAGTTAAGCTCGACGCTTTCAGCGCATTAAAGTATCTTCGTGTTGACTGCCCGAACGATGCAAAAGAAGATGATTATAACGATTACTATATCTATGATATAGGCTTCTTCAAGGATTCAGAAACCGCATATTCCTATAACCCGGTTCAAACCTATGGTTTGCTGGATCTTTCTGACGAGAAATATGCTACCACCGATTTTTGGTCCGGAAATACTAAAACCGGTGTTGGCGTAAGCTATGATTCGGTTAACCAAGCTACTAAGTTTGATGCTGTAAATGTTGTTGCGGATGGCCATAAAGCGGATCACGGTGACCGCATTATTTCCAAGCAAATTGACTTGCTCGAACAGTTCAATGCCTCACAGTATCAGTGGCTTTCAACTAAATTTAAAAGTGAAAATACTGCCTCGTCGGCATATTTTTTGCACTGTAATACCAGTGATGTTTCAGATACTGCAATTTTGACCGCATCGGCTGTCATCGATAAAATTAATGATAGTGGCCTTGATGCCGATGGTTGGCAAAAATCGCATAAGCAATTGACTCTGCAAAATTCCAACGAATCAAAGCGTATTATAAAATATGCTATGGATCCTATAAACAATAATTACCCTAATTTCACAGCATCAAGAACCATCAAGTATGTAGCCTATTACGCCACCGAGACCGAAGCAAAGCTTGAGCCGCAGTCCGCACCTAAGGGAATTACCGTTTCCGCACCCACCGAAAAGAACGGCAAAGGCAAAATCTGCGGACTTACCACTGAAATGGAATACCGCTTGACCGGTACCGGCGATTATACCGCGGTCGTGGCTGACGGCGATATTGAGGTTGCCTCCGGCAGATCGTACGATATTCGCTATAAAGCCAAAGAGGGCTACAACCCCGGCTATGCGCTTACCGTTGCCGTGCCGCGCTACTGGGATTTCAATATCACTAAGCTGATTTATCCCGACGGAGAAATTGCGGTCGGTGATGCGAAAAAATTTGTAAAAACCGATAAGCAGCACTGGACTATTACCGTTCCCAAGGGCATTGACGTTACAAAGCTTGTACCTGTTTACAGCTTAACGTCCGATGCTCCCGATACTTATACAGATTATTCGGGTAACGCTAAAGCTAAGCGCGCCGAGGCACGGTTGCTTGTAAATGGTGATTATAAAGAAAGAATTTCTCTCACCTCCGGTGGAACACCTTTCGGAAGCACAGTGAAAATCGGCGAAAATCAGCTTCATATATATCAGCCCAACGCTATTTATGAGGTTATCAATGTTAAATTCGTTGAAGAAAATGAAAATTTTGAGTTGGATAGTCTATCCCACTATGTTCTCGACCATATTGTAAAATCCGCTGACAGCGGCATTACAAACGTCACCGGTAAGGCGCACAGCATAATGCTGGGAAAACAGAATACGAACTTCCAAACCGAGCTTCAGGAATACGCCAACTCCATCGCAAGCCGCTATGTCGGCGTTACCGCGACGGTTACGGTCAGCGATTTTGAAGAGCCGGTTGCAGGTACTGCCGATAATAAAGAGGGCACCGACGGAAGCTGTAAGCTGAGTATAGAGGTATCGAAAGATGATAATATTTCTGAATGCAGTAAAGAAAACGTGCCTGTTCCCGCGGCGCATTATCGCATGATTCTCAACTTTGCAAGCCCCATTCTCAAGAGCTGCATGAAGTTGTATACTGATTTAACCTCCGAGTTTGTAGAGGACAACGACTCCTTGGGCGGTAAGTATCTTAAAATTACAAAGCCTGAAAACACTACAACCTACGCCGAATTTAACTTCACCCTCTATTTTGACGGCGAGTATATGCCTACCATCGAGCAACTGGCCGATTATCCGATAGTTGTTTACCGCGATAAGTATTCGACAAATGGTAATTATCAGATTTACTACTACACCAACGGATACAGAACCGAAAATGCTTACCAATCCATGTGGCCCGACAATGTTGATACTTTCACAACGCATACATTAAAAACCTCTTTCGACGGCCTTTGGACAGGCAAGGACAGGACGGGACAAGACACCACCTGGTCGAATAAGGTTGACCGCATACGCTTCGATTTCATGCGCAATGCCTCAGGTAAGACACAAAAGATAGCATATCTTGATTACATCGGCTTCTTCGCAACCGAGGCTGACGCTACTGCATTTATCAATAATCCGCAGGTTGATAATACTCAGGACGGTATTAACACCAAATATTCAACCCAAATCGCAGCTATGAAGGCTCGCGAAACCGAAGTCGGAACAGCGCTTACTATTCCTACCGATGCTGTTGAATATGATGTAAAAGGCAATATTACCGATGATTCGATCAAAGCTTTTGTGAAAAATCAATATTACGTAGATAGCGATGGCAATTCCATTCTCGGCACCGATAGCTATATCATTATCAGTGATAAGAAATCGCCTGTTGCCGCTACAGCCGCAAAAGCAGGTACCGACGGAAGCTTCAAATTCCAGGTTTACTTCACCGACAGCACAACCAACGGCTATGTTGCCACCACGCAAGAGATTACCGTAACGGTTGCCGCTAAAAAGCTCCTTTCGGTTGAAACACTCGGCGCAACGATCAGAAAAGCTCCCGACACCGACGCCCTGCGCTTCGGCGTAAAGGTTAATTTCGGCGAAGGAAAGCTCATTACCGCGGTAGAAAATAGCAATACCACACTTTATACCGAGCTTAATCCGACAACTGAGCTTGACAACCTCGAATTCGGTGTACTCGTTCTGCCGGATGCAGCGCTTACCACCGCAAAGCTGGCTGCCGATAAGTTGACCTTCGCTAAACTGACAGCTACCGATAGCGCTAATATATATAAGCTCGGTGAAAAAGAAGTTGCGAATGTAAAATGCGCATATATTTACGAAGTTAACGCAGATAATTTCGTTTACACCGCGGCCATCACGGGAATAGCAGACCCAGAACTGAAGCTTGTTGCCGTTCCTTATGCAACCTATTCGGTCGGCGCGCTTGATTTGACCGAAACGGTTTACTTCAAGCCCATCACGCGCTCGTATAAAACTGTCAAAACAGCAGTTGAAGCTGAAAACGCACCCGCTTGGGACGCTGACTAATCTAATAACCCCATCGCATATATCCTAACCTTGAGCACAGCGCTCACTTAATAACGGTTTCGGCAAGTATTGGTCTCCACTTGTTGAAATAAAGGCACCGGTCGAGCGAAAGCTCGGCCGGTGTCGTTTTTATTTTATTATACCTCTTGCACGGGCGTAGATTCGCAAAACACGCCGATAATCCGGGTCGATATCGGGATTGTTTATCATGTCCTCGGTGCGCTGTTTAAGCGTGCCGGGCTTGATGAATTCACCGGTCGTCCACGAGCCCAGACCGCCGCCCTCGATTATGATTTCCATGAACTCGCTCGGCGAAATTTCCGGTACGATGTAGCCCTCATCGTTGATGACATAGCCGATTTTGTCCGAAACCTTCTTTTGTGGCGAAGTCGTCGAAGCCTGCTTTTCAGTCTGCTTTTCGGATTGCTTCTGCTTTTCCAGCTCGAGATACTGATTTTTGATGTTCAGCTCACGCGATTTTAAATTGTTTTCGTTGTTGTAGTTGTTTTCGCGTATGTCAAGCTCGCGCTGTGAAATTTTGTTGCGCTCGGCTTGCTGAGCTTTGTCGTTTTCGAGTTTTTCTCGCTCCAGCCCATAGCTTCGGGCGCTTTCGTAGCTTTTGCGGTTTTGCTCTTGAAGCCATTGCTCATCGGCTTTGTTGTCGCGCTCGATTTTGTAGCCTTGTTCGACATTCCATTTGCGATCACTTTCGGCGTCGCGGCTTTTTTGGCGCTCCAGCTCCTTTTCCCATTTGTAATCCGATACCGAATCGCGGGAAGCGTTGTAGTTGAAGTTCTTTTCCCATTGTTCGTCGGCTTTGGCGTCGCG
>CAYWMF010000094.1:0-1945 GCA_964459175.1 uncultured Oscillospiraceae bacterium | reverse complement strand
GTGCAGGTCGGCCTCGTTTTGAGCGTTCAGCATATCGTTTTGAATGCCCGAAATAGCTGACATGCGCTTTGCGTTGAGGTCCGACAGCTCGTTTGACTCTTGTTTGCCGAGGTTTGAAAGCGCGTTCATGTAGGACATATCGTTCAAAAGTGAGCTTTGAATCGACTCTCCGGATTTTGAAAGCCCCTTTTGCGCCAACGTCGAGGCGGTGTTACTTTGCACGATTGCCGCCTGCGCGCCGGCTTGATTGCGGTAAGAATCGTAACGCTTTTTGACCTGCGCCGCGGAGCTGTCATAGCTTCTGTTGATTTTATTCACCGCGTCGATATACCTCGACTCGATTTTGTTACGAAGCGGGATTTTGTTTTGCGAAGACCATAAATAAACACTGCGTGAATTTGTTTCTGCCATAAATTCCTCCTATATATCGGTATATTTGCCGCTGAATGTAATGCCGTGCAGGTGAATGCGATGCTGCGAGGTGCAGTCCTTTATCATCATTTTGAGATAGCGGAACCTTTTGGCTCGCACACGGCGCTTCAAGCTTTTTATCGTGCGGGCTTCAAATGCCGAGCCCGGATTATCGGTGTCCGACAAATCCATAACTACCTCGTTTTCGCGCAAATTGCCCGCGTCGGAATCGTCGCTGTTCAAATACAGCGACAGCCCGGAGCTTTCGTAGGGCTGATAGGTGATGGAGGTCGAATATAGATTTTTGCGCCCGACATAGCCCATATCCATGTATCCGGACTGCCATTCGCAGTCAATCGGCTTACCGTTGTCGTCGGCGATTTCATCGAACATGAACAGCTTTCCGTTATAATCGCAAAAATACAGCCGCGATTCGCTGTCGCAACAAAATTCAAAAGCCGTAATATTGTCGTACAGGCAAAAAACGTCGGCGTTGTATCTGTAAACATATATCCTGCCGCACGGAAAATATATGAGCAGCTCGCCGGCCTTTTCGTAATCGTACATTTTGGCAGATGCGATGTCCTCACTTGCCAAAAGCCGTTGTATGCGGGCGGAAATGTTGTGCGTGTTACGCTCGTCCCTCTGCGAGGTTGAAACCCATTTGTACAGACCGTCGCGCATAAGTGTTATCGGAATGTTGCCGATAAGCCTTGTTTGCGCGCACACCGCCGAGCCCTTGGAATCCGAAATTGTACGTACCGGAAACGAAAAATAATTTCGGCTCAAGGCGTCGGTTTTGGTTTCGATATACGAAAGATAGGCCGCGTTTTCGCAAAAAATCAGCTGTCGGTCGTATTGACGAACTATATCGCATATTTTCGAGCCGTCGCCAACGCGGGTGAAATTGTTTTCGGGAAAGTATATCGCCGACGGAATTCCGTCGATCGCCTCCGACCATATTCGTGCGTCGGGAAAATCGGGATTACCCCACAAAAATACCTTTGTGTCGTTTTCGCCGCCGTAAAACATACTGTATTTGCAGTTTGTAACCTTGCCGTAATTTTCTTTGACCGCATCCGATTCGATAAGCGTGTAGCCGATTTCAATGGTATTTATACCGTCCTCCACCGAAAAATCCGAATCGAAAACTATTTCGTTTTTGTCGGGCACAACTCTGTAGTGTTCGGGCGACACCGTTTCATTCAGATATTTTACATAGTCAATTGAGGCGCATGGCTCCTGCTCAACATTGAAAGCGCGGCTGCTGGACTTGCGCGACGAAAATTGCTTTCTCATTTTCGGTGTCAGCATATTTACTCCCTCAAGCGGTGTTCCGGCACCGCTTGAGCTGTCGCAGGAAATCGCCACCAGCGGACGATAATGCTCAATATCGCCGAATTTGCCGCTTTCGCTGTCGTACACCTGTATTTTTCCGCCGCCCCACAAATATACCTTGCCGCCGAATTTGACGAAAAAGCAGTTGTCGCTGTTGCCTACCGTACCGAGCTTTTTCACTGCCGCGGCCTTGAAG
>CAYWMF010000093.1:0-6322 GCA_964459175.1 uncultured Oscillospiraceae bacterium | reverse complement strand
CGTGGTAAACAGGCGTGTGCCGTTGATACCGACGATCCAGTCAGCCTTGGAACGACTCAGAGCAGCCAAGAGAAAGGAAAAGGTCCCCGCAGAGCTGCAACTCCACAGTGACCAAGGCTTTCAATATACATCGCAAGCATATTTTAAGCTAACAAAATTATACCACATTACACCGTCAATGTCATGACGTGGCAACCCATACGACAACGCTTTAGCAGAAAATTTTTTCTCGATCCTCAAAACCGAGTGTATCTACCGCACGAAGATCCGCACCTATGAGGAGGCAAGCCTCCTCATAGGTGCATACATACAGTTTTACAACAACGAACGTATCCAAATTAAAACAAAACTGACACCACTCGAAAAGCGATGTCAGTTCGTTTCATAATTCTTAGTATTTTCTACCGTAATGGTCTTTTTGCGCTGTCCGCATAATGTGGGACGGTTCATTATGTAAAACCTCTGCTTTTCTTGTTTCACTCATATACGATAAATAATACTACAAAAAACGGAGCTGCCTCAAATGCTTTTATTGCATTTGAGGCAGCTCCTTGGTTTTGGGATTACATAGCCGAATCGGCTATTTTAGCTCGAACGTCGATCAATATGCCGCGTCAATTCTTATCGGTGATGTAGGAAAGGACGGTTTGCGCGTAAAGACGTGCCAGCATGTCGTTCTGATGGTTTACGTTATTGCCGGACATATCGCGATATGCCTTGCGGGTCAAGAGGTACTTGTGCATCGACTGAAGCTTTGCGCAATCAATGGTGTAGCCCTCTGCCGTAAGCTCGGTGACGACCTCTTCGAGGATGCCCTCGTACTGCGTACGGTTGGCGGTGCTACCCCACAGCGGGTTGGGCATGGAGTTGGAAACCAGCAGGAATTCGCATTCGGGCGCGATTTCGTGAATCTGGTTGATGATGTTGATAATGTTGGACTTGAATCTAACAGTTCCGGTGGCCTCGTCGTTCATACCGAATGCCAGCACGAACAGCGTGGGGTTGGTGCCCTCGAATTCAGACTTAGCGAATTCATTCGGCTTGACATTGCTGTCGCCGCTGACACCCCAGTCGGTATTACGGCCGCCGACAGCCTTATTGACAAGATTGATTTTAACGTCGTCTGCGTAGTTATACAGCTCCTCAAGACGGGCGTTGACCATCTGGCTCCATTTGGGAGTGTAAGGCGCGGTGCCGTAGTTGCCGGTGTTGTTGCCGCCGGCAGTGATGCTGTCGCCGAAGTAGCCTATAGTGAATGCCTCGCCGGCGTTAAGCTTAGCGCGGGTCTTGGGGAATGCGGAAGCATTGCGGTCCTCGTCGGGATTCAGCACGGTTTCGGGCCATTCGGTGTTATGGCGATAGGTAATCGAATACTGGAAGTTCTGCTGAATGTATGTGCCCTCGATGAAGAACAGATTTTTGCCGTTTTCGGTCGGGTCGGTGCTTGTGCTTACATACATGCCGTGCAGATCGTCGTCGTTGTTGTCGGAAATGTAGTAATCGTAAGCGGTAACCTTAATAGCGGAATCGGCGGGGATAACCAGCTGACCCTTGTCGTTTACATAATAGTCCTTGCCCTCGACAAAGTCTTGGGTGTGAGTACCGTTTTTAACGATAAGCACGTCGCTGATGGGGTACATGAGGTTAACAACAGTTTCGGCGTTGACATAGGTCGCGCCGTTGCCCTTAACGCTCTTGTCGGAAACCGGCCAGAACAGCTCGTGGTAAACAGTGTCACCATTCCAGAAAGGCTTGAGCCAGGTTTCGCTGTCATAAACAAGATCACCTGCGAGAGCGGGTTCGTTGTCGTAGCCTTCAGTCATAAGTCCCTCCACTGCCGAAAGGCTGGCAGTTTTTACAACATCGGAATAAACGGTGTAATTTTTGGAATTAAAGGTATACTTAACATATGCGCGGGCGGTGAGGCGAACGTCCCTGTAGGCCTCGGGAATATTTGTGATAACTGCGGTGTAGAACAGCTCGTCATCGGTTTCCTTATAAATGTTTTCAGCCTTTACGTCAGCGGCATTGGGAGTTTCGAGCGTGAGCTCTGCGTCGCCGAGCAGCTGTTCGGGGATAACCACGGTACCGAACGAAATGTTGGTAACATCGACGTCGCTCCAAACAGACTTGGAAAGCTTTGTACCGAAGCGTATGCCCTTGTCACCGTCGGATCTGTACTGAGTACCGAGCGCGCTGAATTCAACATACGGTGTAACGGAAAGATTGCCGTCTACGGTAAGAATCGAAGCGTTGCTTACCGGACCGTTGATGAAGTAAATCGTGTAATCAAAGGAAGCGAATTTGCCGTCTGCGACGGTGGCGTTGGGTGTGGAGGTACCGGTAATTTCGACATAGGTTCTGACGCCGTCGGGAATATCGGTCGCCGCAAGAAGCTGTTCAATTTTAGCTTTAGCCTTGGTCGAATCGTTGATGCCTTCGTGAATTTCGTTAAATTTTGCCCAGTCAACCGCGTTCTTGGCGGCTGTGTTGAGCTCGTCACTGCCGTCGCCGGCAAGCGCGTATGCCTCAGCCTCGGCCTTGGTGGCGAAGAAGCCGATATATTCGACATCAGCGCTCTTAATCTCCTCATGCGGGCGCATAAAGTCTACACGCATGTAGTGAGCCTCGCCAGACCATGTTCCGGCGGTGTTATTCTTGGCGCTGCAGCTGTTAAGCACGTCGATAACCCAGGTGTTCCACTCGCCTGTATTGGTAGGCATTTCGAACTGGTAGTAAAGGCTTGCGGTGGCTTCAGCATTTGTACTTGTGTTGGTTGCGGGATAAAACTGGAGTCTGCCGCTGTGGGTGGACTTATAGCGGATAGCCACGAAAGGATATTCGGAAAGCTCGAAGCGCTCGCCCTCGGGGATTCTGTAAACAATGTTACAGTTATCGTTAGCTGTGTTCATCGCCGCGGTAAGAATACCGGATTTAAACGAGAGCGTTGCGCCGCCGCCCCATCTTGAGATGAATTCGGGGTTTTCGAAGCTCCAAATAACCGGCTCGGTTTGTGCCTTAAAGGTCAGCTTTTCGGTGAGAATACTGCGATGCTCGACGGTGCCCATATAAACAGTCAGGTCGTAGGAAACGGTGTTTTTGCCGATTGTCGGCTTGCCGTAAACCACGTTAACATCGCTTGCCTTGAGACCGGCGTCGGTTATTGCCTTGGCGACAATGGCCTCAAGCTTGGTTTTCACGGCGGATTTGCCGCAAAGCTTGGTGTTTTTAACGTCATTGTAGGCGGTTTTAACATTCGCCATGACGGTTTTTACTTCATTATGATTATTGAGATATTCGTCGGAGGAGCATGCAACGGTGCCGGGATTGCCGTTCGAATCGGTGTCAAAGGCTTCCCATGCCGCCTTACCCTTTGCGGTGTTGGGGAAGAACGCAATGTATTCGTAATCAACGGTTGCATCTGCGGCCGCATATCTCAGCCAGAAGCAGAATCTGGTGAGCTCGCCGGAGTAGGTGCCGTTCGTCATGGTGCTTGTGCCGGTGGAGCTGAAGTCCCACGAATAGGTGTTGAATACATCCTTGCCTTTTCCGGCAACCTCTATATACTGGCTGTTTTCGTTGAAATAGATCTGGATTTTGGGGTTGGTGTCGCCGGTGTACTTGAGTTTAGCCTTAATGTAAGGATAATCTTCGAGGTTGAAGCGATATGCCTCGGGAATTTTCGCGTCATTGAGCTTGCATCTGTAGTAGATATCGTCCATCTTATTGCCGTCGTTTGTCACTGCGGCAGTGTGCATAAGGCCGTTTGCAAATGTGGACTTGTTGGTGGTATTAAACTGTTTGTTGTTCCACAAGTCAACCATTTCTTGGCTGTTGAAGCGCCAAATAATGGGCTGCGGCTCGTTATTCTTAACCGTCAGCTGCTGTTTAACAACGCTGGTGGTCTCGGCTTTTTCACCGTAGGTGATTGTGACATCAAACTTGAAGCCGTTGCTTACCGTGTACACGGTGCCGACAGTGTAGGTGGCTTTGAGTCCGGAAGCCTTGATAGCGGCTTCGACAGCGGGTGTAAGCACTGCTTTTGCCGCTTCGGCGGTTTCGACCTTGGCGGTGTCGGAATTAAGGGCAGTCTGTGCGGCGTTGAAAATGCTGTTTACTTTGCTATAGTAAGGCAAAAATGCCTCGGAGGTACCTGCAGTGGTGCCGGGATTGCCCTTGTCATCGGTATCGAAGGCTTCCCATGCCGCCTTACCCTCTGCGGTATCGGGGAAGAATGCGATATATTCAATCTCGGTGTAACCGGTGTTGTCATTGTTATGCCAGTTCCAGAAAGCGAAGCAATCGAGCTTGCCGCCCCATTTGCCGCCGCTCAAGGAATTGGTTTTTGCGTTAAAGGAAACGGTCTTCCAAGTATCGCTCGACGCGCTTTGTTCCAAATAGTTGTTGCCGTTATCGGTGAAGAAATAGAACTGCAGCTTGGAGGTTCCGGCCTGCTTAAACTTAACCTTGAAATACGGATAAGCGTCAAGGCTGAATTTATAAATTTCGCCCATGTCGTTCGAATTGCGATAGTAAATATCGTTTACCTTTGCGTTATCGCTTGCCGAGGACGGAACCTTCATAGTGCCGTCGTCGGTCAGAATATATTCAACCGAGGTGTCGCCGAAGCGTCTGCCGGCGTCCTTCCACAGCTTAACCATTTCGGCGTTATTGAAGCGCCAAATTATCGGCTCTGCGGGCGCGGTAACGGTAACCTTAAGGAAATTGGAGGTAACCGTGCCGGTAGCGGTAGTAATTACAAGGTAGTAATAGTACGAGCCCTTGACGGCATTCTTGTCGCTAAGCGAGCTGCCGGTTTCGGCAAGCTTTGTCGCGCCGACTGTAGAGGGAGCGACATTTTTATACCAAGCGTATTCGGTGGGAGTAACCCCTTCGCTGACAGTGGAGCTGACAGTAACGGTCTCGCCGATTAAAAGGTTTGCTTCGGCAGCCGAAATTTCAACGGCATCAGCTCTAATTGCCGCAGTTCCGCTCATATCATAGCTGTACGAGCCGATGGACAGGGTATAGTCAAAGGTTACAGCGCCGTTAACGGTAACGGTGGCGGCGGTAACGTCGGTCACTTCAATATCGGAGGCCGTCATGCCGTATCTCGCGGCAACCGCTTTTACGCGCTCGGAAACAGCCGCCTTGAGCTCGGTAGCATTGCCGCTCAAATCATTGTCAAGCACAAAATCGCGGTCAATCATAACTGCCGCCTTATCCGCGATTACGCCGTAAGCGTTTTCCTCGGTGTCGGCAAAGGCAATCATTTCATAATCGATATAATCGTTCTTTTTCATGGAGTTGGGCTGAACCATGATTTTGGTCAAATTGCTCTTCCACTCAAAGGGACCTTTAACATTGGGCGACTCACTGCTTTCGTCCTCGCCCTTAAGATCGGTGTTGTAGCCGGAATAATATTGGGGCATGTTGTAAACGACGGTATCCCATTTAGCATTGCTCTTGAGCGACGGCAAAAAGATCATGCCTTCATACCATGCGTACTGCTCCGCAGGGTTTGCGGTAAGATACTCGGTGCTCAGGTAGAAGTAGTTATTTACATTACTGCTTCTGCGATAGCGTATAACCATGAACTTGTTGGTGTCAAGGTCAATCACACTGTCCGCGTCGAGCGCGCGCTCATGACGTGCAACGCCGTCCGCGATATACTCGATGTGCATATAGGTCGTGCCGTCCTCATCGAGCTTCTGCGGGAAGTTGCTGTCGGGATAATCAAGAGTTGACTTGTTTGTAGTTGTCCAGTTTGCGACTTCGTTCTCATCGGCGAAATCCAGCACAACCGCCGCCGACGTTGCCACGCACAGCGCGCCGATCATGAGAACAACCGTAAGCATCAAACAAAACAGTTTTTTCATTTCGGTATCTCCTTGCAAAATTTAATATATAATTGTATACAAATAAATTGTATCACATTTTTCACAAAATGTCAATACTTACAAAAACATTTTTGTATAAATTGAAAAATCTAACTTTTATTCTTCAAAATTCATGCCGTTGCACAAGAACGAGCTTTTCGCTTGATGCAACGTGCGCATACATAAAAGACAAGAAAGACAAGGCACCTCCTCCGTCGCCTATCGCCGACACCAAGCATTTGAAAAATGCTGCCTCTACAAGGGGAAAGCTTCAAGATGAAGATAACTGCGCGTCAAAAAAGGCTTCCCCTTGAGGGGAAGCTCCGCCGTAGGCGGTGGTGAGGTGTTCTGTCTTTACACGTATATGCGCTATAGCCTCGACGGAATAAATTTTCCAACAACGGAAAAAAATGAGCTTTCGCTCACTTTTTTCCTGCATAAAT
>CAYWMF010000092.1:0-6341 GCA_964459175.1 uncultured Oscillospiraceae bacterium | reverse complement strand
TCGCTCCATACCCGGCCTGGGCGGTGCATTCACTACCAAGGCTATCGCAGGCGGCGGCGCGCTCATCGACTGGGGCGTTCACTACATCGACATCGTTATGTACTGCCTGGGCGACCCTCAGCCGCTTTCTGTATCCGGCCGCGCGTTCTGCAAGCTGGGCGCTGATATGAAAAACTATGTTTACAAGAGCATGTGGTCAGAGGAAACCAAAAACGTCGAAACCGGCACATATGACGTTGACGACAGCGTTGTTGCGTTTGTTCGTACCGAAAAGGCAGCTATCACCGTGCACGGCGCTTGGGCGCAGAATATCGGCGTTTCCGAATGCTACATCGACTTCATGGGCGACAAGGGCGGAATTCGTCTGCAATACGGCGGAAATTACACCTTTTACGGCGTAAAGGACGGCCAACTTATCGAGGAAACCCCCGAGCCTTTCACCGACAAAATGTTCCAGACCGAAATCAACGCATTTGTTGACAGCATCAAAAACGGCACCAAACAGCCGTCGCACATCGACAATGTCATCATCACCGCAAAGCTCATGCAGGGCATTTACGACTCGTCCGAGCAAAACAAAGAAATCGTATTCTGAAAAACGTACTGCCGAAAGGATTTTTTATGCTTAAACACATTGTAATTTGGAAATTTGCCGACAACGCCGAGGGCAAAACAAAGGCGGAAAACCTGGCTTATGTAAAGGAGCGCCTTTATGCGCTTATCCCGATAATTCCGCAAATCAAAAACATGGAAATCGGAATTGACGTATCAGGCACCGAAATGTCCGGCGATATGGCTCTTGTTATCGAGTTCGAAAGCAGGGACGATTTGAAAATTTATGCCGAGCATCCGGAGCATAAAAAGGTTTCGGCGTATGTTTCCAAGGTCCGCACCGCCCGCACCGTTGTGGATTATATATTCTGATGTATCAACATGCGGCGAAAAAAGCCAAACGGAAAAATTCCGTTTGGCTTTTATTATCGTCAAAGAGTTCGGGACGGTAGCTCCGAATCTCTTTGTCAATAAAGTCGAATTACGTCAAATAATATTCAGTCCTATTCTGTTTTCGGGAATTTCGCGCTCAATATAGCTGTCGGCGGTCTTGCCGATTGCAACGGCACAGGCAGGCGTAAAGCCCTCCGGGATGCCGAGCTTTGCACACAATTGCTTATTCGCCGTCAGCGCCATGATACAGCCCCAAATATGGCACACGCCGACACCCTCGTCCACCGCCGCAAGCGCCATATTATGAGCGACAATAGCGGCATTCGAGTATCCGACATTATCGGTTGCCGTGCTTGAAACAATCACCAGCTCCGGCGCGCCGTACAGAAAACTGCGATTTTCCGCGTTGAACGCCTTTGCGGTGTTTTGCTCCAGCTCGCAAAGCAGTTCCTTGTTTTTGACCACCGTCAAATGAAGCGTTTCATATTTTGCCAATCCGACCGGCGAAGCGTTCGCGGCGTGCAAAATTTTCTTCAGGCTTTTCTCACTCGCCGCCTCTCCGGTGAACGAGCGAATAGATCTGCGACTGTTCAAAACAGCTGTTAATTCCATAAAAATCCTCCACTAATACCGAATTTCAAAGCATACCGCTCTGATAAATCTACATCTATTCTACCAAATTCTCCGCAAAATGTCAATAGATATCTATATATTTACATAAAATTCAAGCAAAACCGCCTCGAATTTACGGTGATTCGAGGCGGTTTTGCGGTATTTGATTTGTATCAATCTTTGAATTCGAAGCTTTCGATGATGGCGTTGACGTTTTCGAGGTGGGTGTCGAAGCGTTCGAGGCGCGCGGCGTAGGTGAGCGTGTAGATGCTGTCGTTATACAGGGCAAAAACCTGCATATATTTGTATGCGACCTCGCTTATGGTAACCTCGTAAATGTACTGCTTGGCATCGGCGGTGCCGAGCTTTATATCGTTCGGTGTGCCGAAATCGGTCTGACCGAAAACAGCATTCCATTCATTCATAAAGCTGTGTGGCAGGCCGGAAATATATTCGTCCAGCGTTTTGAAATCGTCGCCCAAGCCGAACTTGGTAACCGAAACATTTGAGGGGTCGTCGGACGAAACGTAAAGGCAAGCCATGCCGTTATTCATTTGAGTTTGCCATGAATCGGGATAATAAAATTTATAATCGACAGCGTTGTTGGTGAATTCCAGCTTGCCGACGGGGTGGCCGCCCATTGTGGCAACCTCTTTGGAGCAGGAAAGCATATTCGCCGCGCAAAGAAGCATTGAAATGCAAAGTAAAAATGCGATTATTCTTTTCATCAATTTATTCTCCTTTTGAGATAAGATATTCAAGCGGGTTTTGCGCCGTGCCGTTTACACGTACTTCGAAATGAATGTGATTTCCGGTGGAATCACCGGTGGAACCAACCTCGCCGATAATGCTGCCCTGGGTGACAAGGTCGCCCTTGGAAACATAGATGTCGTTCATATGCGCATAAACGGTCTGCTTGCCATCTGAGTGGTAAAGAATGACCATTTTTCCATAGCCGTTATGGAAGTCGCCGGCGCTTTCGACCACACCCGTTGCCGCCGCCAAAATCGGAGTTCCGCGTGGGGCGCGCATATCAATTCCGGCGTGATATTCGGAATAGCCGTCGCGTGAGCGCCAGCCGAAATCCTCGTCGATATTGCCCTCGTACGGCCAGATAAAGAAGTTTTCGGCGGCTTCGTCGCTGCCGCTTTCCGGCACAGGCTTCAAGCCCTTGACAACGATTTTATTCACGGTTTCCTTTATAACCTGCTCACTGACAACGGTGCGGGATTCCTCGATGCCGTTGACGTAAACAATTTTTTCGGTAACCTTTTTGGTACCGTCGCGACCCTGCTGTTTAACGTACTTGGAGGTAGTGTACATGTTGGAATTATATTCGTAGACCGTGATATATTCCTCGGAAACGGTTTTTTCTTCGTATTTTTCGGTGCGGTAGTTGAGCTCCAGCGTTTTTTCGCCGTCATCGATGGCGTAGGCGTTGGAAAAATCGACGCTGTCGGTATCGACCGCCTTGGGAATGCTTCGAATCACTACCGGAGCCTCGCCGTCGGGAGAGGCCGTCATCGGCTCGGCGGACATAACCACCGTGCCGTCGGTCGGGGTGAGAATTTCCTTGAGCTGTTCACCGCTTTTTATGGAGTCCTGTGGGTAATCCTGCTTTAAAATCTGGATTCCGTTGGCGATTCCGGAGGTTTCGCCGGTAATTTCGGTCAAAACAGTTTCAATATCCGACTTATTTTCCAGCGGCGCAATAAGCGTTCCGTCGATATAAAGGCCGTAGGCGGTGGTATAATTCTTTTTTGCCTCGGTGAGAATTTCGGAATAAAGCTGAGATGAGGGCACATAGCTGGGAGAGGAGGTCAGCCGGGTCGAATAGGTGACATTTCCGGACAGCTTGACGGATATTCCGGAGCTTTCGGAAAGGGTTTCCTCGACAGCCTCCAGTGCGTCGTTTATAACTCGGCTGTTTTCCACATTGCCCATATTTATGCCGTCGTACGAAACATTAAGCACAACCTTGGCAGCGGAGGCATTGTAGATATATACGCCGACCGCTATTGCCGTGAGCGCAGGAAGTATGTAGGAAGCGCGGCGGCGGCAAGAGCCCGCAAAGGCGACAATTTTTCGAAAGCTGTTTTCGCCTTTGGCTTTGCTTCTGCGGTGGGCAGCCGAAATTCGAGATGGCAATGAAATTATTTTAGGAACAAAATCCAAAGCTTTTAAAAATAAGGACCAAAAGGTAGCCCTCAAATACAGCGGCTCGTAGCCGTGCGGATGCGGTACAACCTCGCCGTAGCGCCGTTTCAGGCGGGCATCGGCGCCGCGATTTTTTTCGCCGGCGTACATATAAATGGCGTTGAAAAGGCTGTCCGCCATGCCGAGGCCGGAGGCGCGAAAGCACAGAAAAAGGCCCGAAACCGTCGGTTTATAGCTATCGTTGGACAATGTGTAATAGGCAGCGTTTTTATACCTTTGCTTATTTTTAAGCTTTTTTGCAAAGCTCGTTATCCTCTGCGGTAAGGAACGGGTTTTGCCGTCGCGGTTATTCAAATTCCGCATCGGGTCACTCCTTTTTGTGGGCAGACGGCGCAAAAAACAAAAAATTGAGCCCTGTCCGATAATCGGCAATAGCAATCCATGACCGCACAGCTGTGCGGCCGAAAGCTTAAATAACAATGATTTTAAAAATCGGCATATTGCCACTTTTAGTATTATAGCCTAAAAATAATAAAATTGCAACCCTTTCGGCGCAGTTTCTTATGTGCAACATGTATAATTTTTGTGCTTTTAACGCTATCGACAAAGCAAATTCACATTTTTGTAAACATTAAATTAAATTATAGTTAACTTATTATTAACTGGTGTTTTTTTGCTCTGCAGACAAATATCAAGCCGTAATTAAGAAAAATTAACGAATATGACTTGAAAAAACGCCGTTAAAAGTATATAATATGAGATATACGAAATGGGGGTTCAATATGAAAAACTTTGATATACAATGCGATAATCTGCGCATACGCGGAATATACAGCTGTGCCGACGGAATAACGCAGGAGGACGCGAGCGGCATTATACTGCGCCACGCCGGACATCTGATTTCTGCCGGAGTGAGCAAGCAGGAGCTTTGCGCCGTGAGGCTGGCCGAAAGCTTAGTCGACAAAGGCATATACGCGCGAGTCAACGATATTAGCCCTATTATAACTGAAAGAAGTGTCGAATGGGTATGCACCTGCGGACACAAAAACCTCGGAAAATTCTGCACGCGCTGCGGCAGAAAGCAAGGCGATTCGGACGCTTATTGCTCGGTGTGCGGCAGAAAGCTGGCGCCAAATGATAATTTTTGTGCCGGATGCGGCAGACGGCTACGTTAACATTATAGTTTGAAAGGATATACACGATGAAACAGTACTTTATCAAAACGGTGGACAATAAGGATTTTTCGCTTGCCGAAACCGCCGAAATAAGCAATTTTCAGTGGATAAAAAACGGCTATGAGCCCAAAACGCAGGCGTGGGTGATATTTGTCAAGGGCGAGGGCTTTTATGTGCGGCTGAGAAGCTACGAAAAAAATCCGCGCGCGATATGCAAAAACTACATGGATCCGGTATGCACCGATTCGTGCATGGAGTTTTTCTTCAATTTTGCACCCGAAAAGGGCACAAGATACATAAATTTCGAGGCGAATCCGCTCGGAACGCTCAACAGCAGTGTGGGTGACGGTCGCCGCGGAAGAATTCCCGTAAAGGAAATTTGGGGTGAGCTTCCCGAAATAACAGCGACAATTACAGAGGATTATTGGCAGCTGGAATACCTGTTGAGCATAGACAAGCTGGAAAAAGCGTTCGGCGAAATAAACCTTGAAAAAGGCGCGAAATACCGTGGAAATTTCTACAAATGCGGCGACAAAACCGAGCACATGCATTACGCGGCATGGTATCCGGTGGCAAAAGAGGAGCCGGATTTTCACTGTCCCGAGCTGTTCGGTGAATTGATACTGGATTAGGAGGCAACGGCGTGTACTCGAAAATCACTTCACTGATAGAGCGTTGCGGCGAAATTGTGCTGGCCGCGCGGGACATAAACGGCGGCATAATAAAAAAGCCGGGCGATGCAAACTATGTCACAAATTACGACATAAAGGTTCAGGAGCTGTTAATCGGCAGTCTGCGCGACATTTTGCCCGACGCGCAGTACATTGCGGAGGAAAGCGACGACATGAACAGCGCGCAGAGCAAGCTCGAGGCGGGCTATTCATTTGTAATTGACCCGATTGACGGTACAACAAATTTCATAAAAGGCTTTGACCACAGCGCGATTTCCGTAGCGTTGTGTTACAAAGCTGACGTCATTTTCGGCGCCGTTTACAACCCCTACACGCATCAGATGTACACCGCACGACGCGGCGGCGGCGCGTATCTCAACGGCAAACGCATAAATGTGCACGAGGGCGGGCTGGCAAGCGGAATTGTGTCGTTCGGCACAACACCGTACCACCGTGAGCGTACAGCCGAAACACTGAAGTATGTTCAGGAGTTTTTGAAGGTTTCGATGGACATACGGCGTACCGGCAGTGCGGCGCTGGATTTATGCGATGTGGCCTGCCGTCGGAGCAATCTTTTCTTCGAGCTGGAGCTAAATCCTTGGGACTATGCGGCGGGCTCGCTGATTGTGAGCGAAGCGGGCGGAGTTATTACCACACTTGACAACGGCGCGTTGAAATTTGACCGTCCGTGCTCGGTGCTGGCCGGCACACCGACAGCGCATAAAGAGGCGTTGCAGCTTTTCGCGTCTTGCAAAAGGCATTCATAAATATGTAAGTATCG
>CAYWMF010000091.1:0-6361 GCA_964459175.1 uncultured Oscillospiraceae bacterium | reverse complement strand
TTCGCCCACCAACGCATGGCAAGCGGCGCGGTACAACATTCCCGGTCTTATCGCGCATCAAAGCGCAATTAACGGCGGTGTAACGATAGATATTCCCGATTGCGGCGACCCGCCCAAGGAATTCGAGGTGCTTTCGCCCGACAGAGAGATCAACGAGGAGGATTACAGATAATGGAAAATATGCCCCAGCTTTTCATGCGCCACCCGGATATAACCCATCTATCTCCGCTCGCCCTGCCCTACGGCTTTGCACTGCACACTCACGTTGAAGGCAACGAAGAAAAATGGGAAGAGCTCATCGAAAAGGCGTTCGGCACACGATATTCTTTTGAAAGGAGCATTCGTAACGGCGGCGGCTACAAGCCGGAATATGTGCTTTACATTTCGAAAGACGGCAAGGATATAGCCACAACCACCGCAGTGGAAAAGGAAAGCTTTCCGGGCGAGGGCTGGTTTCGCATGGTCGGCGTTGCCCCCGAAGCGTGCGGTTTAGGCGCAGGGCGGTTAATTTCGTTGGCGGCACTGCATTCGCTGGCGGCAAGGGGCTACAAGACCGCCGTTTTGTCAACCGACGATTTCAGACTGCCGGCGCTCAATCTATACTACAGCATCGGCTTTAGGCCGATTTACACACATGAGAGCCACGCCGAACGCTGGGCAAAAATATTGCCGCAGTTGAATAAGCACAACATGTAAATTTGTTACAAAAGAGCGATTTCAGGCAAATACCGCCGACAAACTCCGACAGTTTATCGAAAGCTTATCGGCATATCAGCATTGAGGTGTTGACATCGATCATTACTTACAAGAAACAAAAGCTTTATCGTCGTCATTTTAAAAATCAAATGGCGAGGTGCCAAAAAAGCCCGCGAAAGCTATTGCTTTCGCGGGCTTTTCGTTTATGAAGTTCATCGGTTTTGTTTTATCAGTCGTCCTCGGGCATACCGATTACGCTGTCTATGGGCAGTGAAACGACAATACCCTTAGCGTCGCTGTGCATGCCGCATTTTTCGCCGATCGCCTGCATGATTTTAAGCTTATTTTCGCTGTTGGCGACGATAAGCACAGTGTCCTTTTCCTCCTGAATGCTCATGCCCCAAAAGGCCATAGCCTGCTCGTTGCCGACACTGCGGCTCGGCACAACCGTACCGCCGCGCGCGCCTGCGGCTCTGGCAGCCTCCATAACATTTTCGCTGTGACCTTGGTTGACGACGGCGGCAATCATGTAATACTTTGTATCAATCATTTGTGCTTCAACCTCACTTTTCTCGTCTTTTTCGAGCTGTTCCATCATGCGGACAATCAAATTGTTAGCGCCGGTCATGGGAATTGTAAATGCAATTCCGCTGTTGACACGGCCGAGCTTCAACTCCTTTTTCAGCTTTTTTAGCATTTTGCCGGCAAAGGGATTCGGCAAAAAGCTGATAAGCACGCATCTTTCGGGGCTGCCCAAACCCAAAACGTCAATCATTTCGCTGGAGGCGGTACCCACGGCATTCCAGTTATATTGAACCGGGACGGCGCCGCGGCGGAACATTTCGTTCGCCTTTTCGGCCAGCTTATGCGTGGTTATCAAAATCAGAGTATATAACCGAACATTGTTATTCATATGCTAATCCTCCCCAAACTCGATAATGTCGTCGCTGTCGTCCGGCAGAATTGCTTCCGGCTTGGTATTTTCAAGCTGTTTTCTGAGTTTAAATTTATAGGTAAGACCCATAATTTGAATTGCTATCAAAGGTGTCAGCGCAACCAGCGCCACCGCGCCGAAGGCGTCGGTCATTACATTGCCGCCCAGCGCCATGCAAGCACCGATGCACAGCGGCAAAAGGAAGGTCGAGGTCATCGGTCCGCTGGCAACGCCGCCCGAGTCAAACGCTATACCCACGAAAATTTTAGGTACAAAGCGCGACATCACGAGCGCCAAAACATAGCCCGGAATGACGATATACTGTATCGGTATACCGGTAAGTATACGAAGTACTGCCAGCCCGACGCTGACAGCCACGCCGATTTGCAGGCAATGGTTCATTGCCTTGGCGGAAATTGCACCGTTGGTAACGGTCTGAACCTGACGATTGAGAACCTGAATAGCGGGCTCCGCTTTAACGATAAAGTAACCTATCAGCATTCCGATGGGCACCAAAAGCCACTTTTTGTCCGATGCGGCAAGCTCGCTGCCCAAAAGAGTTCCGACCGGCGCAAAGCCGACGTTAACGCCGCACAAAAACATGACAAGGCCGAAATATGTATAAACAAAGCCGACCGCAATACGCAGCTTTTGGCGATGCTGATACTTATGGCTGACAAGCTGGAACACAAGATACACACCGAAAATCGGCGCAAGAGAAACGAAAACCTCTTTTGCGTAATGCGGAAATTCATGTGCAAACGCTCGAAAAACGTCCCGCATATCGGTAACGGTCAGCACCTCGGTAATCGCCGCCTCGGCCTGCGAGGGGTTATAAAAAATTCCAAGCAGCATTACGGCGACAATAGGGCCGATACTCGACAGTGCCACAAGACCGAAGCTGTCGCTGGAGGCGTCCTTATCGCCGCGCATTGACGAAAGACCCACGCCCATTGCCATAATAAACGGAACGGTGATAGGGCCGGTGGTAACGCCGCCCGAATCAAAGGCTACCGCCAAAAAATTATCCGGCACAAACAGCGAAAAAATCAAAAGTGCCGCATAAAGAATGATAAGTAAGATCGAAAGGTCGATTTTGAGTATTACTCGCAATACCGCCACGGCGAAGAAAATGCCCACGCCGACGGCGACCGTCCAAATAAGAGTATTGTTCGGAATCGAGGGGACCTGATTTGAAAGCACCTGTAAATCCGGCTCGGCAATAGTGATAAGAATACCCATCACAAGTGTAATAATCACGACAAATACAATGTTTTTCGATTTTGTCAGGCTTCCGCCGATGCCCTCGCCCAGAGGGCTCATAGCGGTTTCGGCGCCCAGCTGGAACATCGCCATGCCCACAATGAGCATAACGGCGCCCACGAAAAACATCATCATATTTCCCACATCGAGAGGTACCAAAAAAATACTCAACGCCAGAACTATTCCCGTTATTGGCAATACCTCCGACAGTGATTCCATTATGTTTTCTTTAAGCTTTGAATTCATTGCAAGAACCTCCCGAACCGAGTGTTTCTTTAATATTATACTGGATTTATCCCTTTTCGTCAACCCGAAAAAGCAGGAAGTAACAAAATTTTTACAGCAAACTAAAGAAATGCCCGGTTCTGAATTTTTTGTATAAATTCCGTTTGCGCAAAATTATGCTTTTTGCGGCTTTATATGTCCGGTTGTTTCGACAACATCGGCGTCGAAATCGTTCATAGCGACCTCGAAATCCGCATAATCGCTCAAAATCCATATACCGAGCTTGGCGTATTTCTTAACCATGGCGCAAAGCTCCTTGTCCGCACGGCGCACGGTAACCCATTCGGTCTGCTTGTTAGGGAAAGCCGACCAAACGATAAGCTTATCGGGCGTGTAAAGCCGCGACAGCGCAACAAGGTTTTGCTCGCTGATTTCGCCGTCATAATGTATACCGGCGCCGGGAAATTCCTTTGCAACAATTTCCGCCTGCGCAATATTAAAGCAGGTGATCTGCGCATCGGCATTATGGTTATGTATCATTTCAAACAGCTTGGCGCGGATATTTTCGGGGAAGCTCCAAATTTTGTTATCAACCTTGAGCGGGATTTTCGCCTCTTCGGCAAATTCCAGCACCTCGTCGAACAATGGCAGCTTTTCGCCGCGGAACTGCTCGCCCATCCACGCGCCGTAATCATATTTCATCGCCTCGTCCAGCGTAATACTGCGAATACTGAAGCTTTGTTCGATTTTACTGCCGTCGGCATGGCGCGCGGTACGGGTTAAATTCGGGTCATGGAACAGCACCAAAGCGCCGTCAGACGTGTAATCCGGGTCAAGCTCGATAATATCGTAGCCCTGTTCGACAGCCGCACGGTACGCCGCCATGGTATTTTCGGGATATTCCGAAGCGACACCTCTATGCGCCTGAAGCATTACTTTTTTCATAACTTTACACCTCATATTTATTTTACTTTAAATTATTTTGTTGCTTATCGGCTTTTTATCCACACCCGTCACGGTCAAAACATCGTTTTCGACAGTGAAATGTATGTCAAAGCCGGCAAAATTCATGCTGTAAACCCGCCCGATTTCGTCATGATACGCCGGGCGCGGATCCTCGGCAAGGCATTCGATCGCCGCGGCTCTTTTGTCCGACGGCAATATTTCAAGCAAGCTCGGCTCGAAATTCACACGGACATGAAAATTTCTTTTTGCCTCGGAATATCCGCCGACCGCCTCGGGAATACAGTCCGCCAGCGGAATATACGGCTTTACATCGTATATCGGCGTCATATCCAAAAGGTCAACGCCCGAAACGACCAAAACACAGCCCTCGTTTTCGGTTTTTTCGATTCTTTCCAGCTTCACTGCCGACATTCCGATATTATTCGGACGAAACGGTGAGCGACTGGCGAAAACGCCGACCCGCGCATTGCCGCCCAGTCGCGGCGGCCGCACGGTGGGCGACCATTCATCGCGGTGCGCCATCGAAAAATCGAACAGCAACCATAAATGTGAAAAACCCTCCAGCCCACGTAAAGCGTCGGGGTTGCGGTAATGCGGCTCAAAAATCACCCGTCCGACAAGAGACGCCGCCCGTCCGCTTTGCCGCGGAATGCCGAATTTTTCTTTAAAATCGGTATGTATATATGCAATTGGATTTATAATTTGACCGTTCATTTTGTAATACTTTCTGTTATATTTGCCGTCTTATCCGAAGCGTTCTGTCACAATTAATTGCGGTTATTCGACAATCAACGCAGTGTTGGCGTTTTGGATCACGCAATTTTTAAAATGTATATCCGACGGTGTATACGAAAAATTCGTGCTTGCAAAATAGTCAACCGGCTGAAGCAACAGGTAACGCGACGCATTGTGAGATTTTTGCAATTGTTCGCTTCATGCAAAAAGTTTCCGCTGTGACGCGCGGTATAGCATTCAAACAACACATTTTCACGACAGCCAAAACATTGCATGAGGTCAGCGGTACTTTTCTTCGCCGTCCGAGTCGTAGCAGTTCACACCGTCTATAACCGATTCGGGCTCGCCTATAATTGAAATATTCTTTTCACCGTGAGCCGTGATTAACGCTCTGCGATGGTTTTCCCACGGTGTCACGTAATACCGGGTTATAAGCTCCATATCCGAACGCATTTGCACATTTTCGGGAATGGCAAACACCTCGTAGTCGTCGCAGTTATCACTTCCGTACAGCTCGGCGCCGCGCTCAAGATAAAGCGTCATGTTCGACCACATACGAAGCGCCGCGGTATAAAATCTGCCTTTCGGAATAACTACTGTGCCGCCGTTTTCTTTGCAAAGATCGAATACGGTCTGAATTTTTTTCATTTGCAACTCAGTGCAATCGTTTTTACACCGTAATCTGTAAGAATATATCGTTCCTTAATTTCTCCTAATTATAAATGCCATCAATTATAATTATAGCAAAAAAACATTGTTTTGTCAATAGAAACGGCGCAAAAGGAACGCCAAGTTTTGGATTTTGGAATTGGCGTGACTTCCGCCTCCCCCTTCAAGCCTTCCCCTTGCAGGGGCAGCATTTTTCAAGTGCTTGGTGTCAGCCTACGGCCGACGGATGAGGTGTTCTGTCTTTACACGTATATGTACTGCAATTTCAGCGGAACAGATATGCCAACAACGGAAAAAAGTGAGCTTTCGCTCACTTTTTTCCTGCATAAATAATATTTTATTGACTTTTAAAAAGTCATAAGGAGACCGCTTAGTTATTTCCCGATTCGGTGGTATCGGTTGACCATGTTCCTTTAACGTCGGTGTAATCCCGCAAAATTCCGCTATAAGAACGCTTGATTTGCTCGCCGTATGCAACGTATTCTGTTTCGCCAACCTTATACTTGACATAAGGTACGGCGATGATTTCAACATTTTTACGTGCCGCTTCTTCGGAAACATCGATATTGGTTACCACTGCAGTGTAGATAACGGCCTTTTGATTGGTTTCATCATACTTTATGGTGGCAGGAACATTGGCGATAATTTGTTTTCCGTCTACAAGTACCTTTGAAACATTATCTAACGTGATTTTGTTACTGCCGATAAGGTCAGCCGGTACGAGAAGTGTGCCGTACGAAATGGAATCGGCGTCATAACCATTTTTAGAAAGCGTGTTATCGTAGGTAAAGCCAAAGCGCAAGCCTACATCTCCGTTTGTTCTGATCTGTGCGCCCTTTACGGTCGGGGTAATGTCGGCAAGGTCTTTAACTC
>CAYWMF010000090.1:0-6404 GCA_964459175.1 uncultured Oscillospiraceae bacterium | reverse complement strand
TTTACAAGCTTCACGATTCTGCCGCACAAAAGACCCGCTGCCAGTAATATCGCGATATAAATAAGTGTATTAAGTTCCATATAAATTCCGCACCTCTTACTTCTGAAGTCCGGCAATGCCGTCCACAAACGAAACCGGCACGCCGAAAACTATACCGGTATCCGGCTTCGAAAGATCACCGATAACCCTTTTGATGATATTTTTCGCCAGCTCGACCCTATCGTCCTCCAGCACCATGAAAATCGTGCGATTATCCTCACGATTACCCACAAAAAATGCACGGAGCGACGCGAATGTCAAATCATCCTCATGATTGTTCGCCAGCGTGTGCGCCATACCGGTGGAATTGATAACGGTAGCACCGTGTATGCCGGATTCGCTGAAAGCTTCGAGAAGCTCGTCGATTTTTTCAAGACGATTGAGAACCAAAAAAAGTACCTGCATGATATATTCACCTCATATTTTAATAAAATTGTTCATTATTCCGCTGAGAAGCAGTATCGCCGCGATACCGAAACCCAGACCGACATATTGCTTTGCGTTGTATTTTTCCTTAAATACAATCGCCGAAATTACCGCGCACAAAACCACGCTTGCGCCGTTAGCTATCGGGAAGAAAATAATGCTCGGCATCGCGCCGGAAAGATAAAGATTTATTCGATGAGTCAACGCCGTGCAAATTCCCACAACCACGGCAACGGCTATAATGCGCTTGTCAAAATCGAACACCTTGGCAACGCTTTTTTTGCTTTTAGCCACAACGGCAAACGATGCAATCGCGGTAAACAGAAACGCCGTTATCAAAAACTCCGCCATCTGCGGCTCGCCGTCCGGGGTGTACGCCTGGAAAAGCCTTTGCATTATTCCGAAGCTGCCGTTCAATATGAACACAAGCAACGCAAAAACCAGCCATTTCACACTGACTTGCTCGTTTTTCTTGGGGTTGGCGTTAAAATAGAACATTATAAGAATTAGTATAACGCCGATTATCTGGAAAACGTCTACCGATTCATGAAACCATACAACGCTGAACGCCACCGACAGCACCATACCGCAGGACGCAAACAGCGAGGTATATGCAAACGAGCCGATTGCCAGTGCACGGTAATTGCACAGCGAAAAGCCGACAAGTATCATACCGAACAGCACACCCATCAGAACCGTATAAAGCGACGGCATGTGAAGTCCGCCGTTGAAAAGCGCAACTATTACGAACGTAACAATCGAAAACAATGACGAAAACATCATAAGACGTGTAATATCCGTATTGCTTTTTACGAATTTCTTGCCGAAAAGGTTGTTAAACGCGGAGCCGACCGAGTTTGCAATGACGGTAACAATCAATAGCAGGGTATTTGTCATATATAATATGTACCTTTCTGGGATATATCAAATTTGCTGAATACATTATACAACAAAGCGCGAAAAAAATCAATATTAAAAAGTATACAAATATCGGCACAAAATAAGGCGCAATTTTGCATTTTGCAAAATTGCGCCTTTGTCACGATTATTTACGGCAATCCGCGCGCTTAAAGGTATTACATTGTGTGTCGGCACAGCTGCAACAGCTGCTTCCGCAAATACATACATTATCGGCAGTACAGCTTTTGTTTTCGTTATACACACATTCGCAGGCGTCACACTGTATTGCAAGACAGTCAACCGGTTGTTCAACGGAGGAAACCAGCTTTTTGACAAGGTCATCCTTTTGGGTAAAGCTGTCACATTCGGTTTCACAGCCCTTTACGGCGTTTGAATTACCCACCTTTATGCTGTCAAGACAGCATAAATTGTCTTTATTGTGCGTACAATCGCAAACGGTACAATTTAATCTCGGCATAAAAATCACTTTCCTTTCGTTATGGTACCTTTAGTTTGCGCGATATTTCGAAAAAAATTCGATGGTTTCTTTTATATTTTCAAGAAAATTTTGCAAAAACTATTGACAAAACATAAACTGTGTGGTATTATATAAGTGTACTAACACTAATAGTACAGTTGAGATGTCAGAGGTGATGAAATGTCTACAATGATTAATATCGACTTCCGTGACCGACGCCCCATTTACGAACAGCTTGTCAGCTCGATAAAGGATCTGATAATGCGGGGAGTCATGCTTCCGGATGAACAGCTGCCATCGGTAAGAGCGCTGGCGGCAGAGCTCGGTATAAATCCAAACACAATTCAAAAGGCGTACAGCGAGCTGGAGCGTCAAGGCATTACCTACACGGTTTCCGGCAAAGGCTGTTTTGTTTGCGACATAGGCGGCGAAATACTCGAAACAAAAAAGCGCGATATTTTACAAAAGCTCAAAATTGCCGCTCACGAGGCCGCCGGGCTGTCAGTGGAATACACCGAGCTTGAAAAAGCCCTGCGCGAAGGATACTACGGAGGTGAAACATTATGATAGAAATAATCAATATATCAAAAACATATCCCACAAGCGGAGTAAAATCGCTTGACAATATTAATTTAAATGTAAACGACGGCTCGATACTTGGTCTTGTCGGCACAAACGGCGCCGGTAAATCAACACTCTTGAGAATTCTTTCGGGCGTCTACCGTCCCGACGAGGGCAAAATACGAATCGACAGCCAAGGCGTGTTCGACAACCGCGCGCTCAAGCAAAGCATTTCGTATTTGCCGGACGACCACTACTTTTTCAAATCGGCAAATCTGCTTCAATGCGCCGAGTTTTACAAAAGATTTTACCCGAGATTTTCAAATGAATACTTCGATAAGCTTGTCGGCAATTTCGGATTGGAAAAAAAACGTCCGCTCAATACCTTTTCAAAGGGTATGCTTCGTCAATGCGAGGTAATATTGGCATTGTCCGCCATGCCGAAATACCTGCTGTGCGATGAAACCTTTGACGGACTTGACCCGCTGATGCGCGGCTACGCCAAGCGTGAAATGATGGCTTACGTTGCCGAAAACGGTGCTACGGTTATTCTGTCCTCGCACAACCTTTACGAGCTTGAAGATCTTTGCGACCAAATAGCGCTGATAGACAACGGCAAGCTGGTTATCAATCGTTCGTTGGACGACATCAAAGACAATGTTTTCCGATATCAGACTGTTATCGAAAACGCACCCGACAAAATCGCGCCCGACAATATAGATATTTCTTCTCTCACCGGCAAGGGAAAGCTCTACAGCTTCATTGCGCCCGGCACGGCGTCCGAGGTTGAAGCAAAATTCCGCGCCTATTGCGAAGCGCAGGGCTGCAGTATCTCCTACTTTGAGCCGATACACCTGACACTTGATGAAATATTCTGTTATGAGCTCAAGGAAAAGGGGCTTACAACTTTTACGGGAGGCGATTTGAATGTATAAGAATATAACACAGTATATCCGCCACAATCTCAAAAGCGGCAAATCCGTTATGATACTCATTGCGGTAGTAATGCTTATATGTGGTTCTGTGCCCTCCTTCATGCAGCTCGGCAATTACCTTGACAGCTTTGAGCTTAACATCGGCACAGAAAAAATGCGCATCGCGCGTGTGATCGAAAACTTCCTGCTTGAGCTGTTCAATATGAACAATCAATTTTATTCCATACTTTTGAGCATTATAGCCGCCGTTGCGGGACTTGTGCTCGCCTACTCGCTTTTCTTCTACTTCAGAAAGAAAAATTCGTCCGACTTTTTCCTTTCGCTCCCACTAACTCGAACCGAGGCATATATCGCAAATTTCGTTTCCGGTATACTTTATTTCGTCATTCCGCTTATCGCGGTATCCGCTGTAACCCTCGTCGGCCTTAACATTATGGGCTCGTACAAATTTGTCAACGTGGCAAAGCTTCTGCTCGGTACCGTCGAAAACAACGGAATGCTCGCCATGCTGGGCAACAGCCTTGCGTTTTTCCTTTTGTTCTTCGCGCTCGGCACCGTTGCGGTACTGCTGACAAGCAACGGAATAAACGCCCTTGTGGTTTACGGAACATTAAATTTTTATCCCATCGTTTTCATGCTTTTACTGATTTATTCAGCAAGAATTTTCAACAGCGACATTGTCGATTTCACCGACAGCATTGTTCTTAACTGTCTGCACATAACCCCCGCGGCAAGAATGCTTGCTTACGACAGTATTCCGCCTACGGCTTCAACCTATATCGGTGCGGTTATCGCCGCGATTGTCATTGCCGTGATAGGCTGTTATTTGTGCAACATACGCCCGGCTGAAAGCTGGAGCAGTGCCATCGTTTTCAAGCCGCTTCGCCTGTGTCTGCAATATATGTATTGCTTCATTTGCGCGTTCGCCGGTGCGCTGTTCTTTTACGAAATAAACGACCGCTCGCTCGTTAACATAATCGTCGGCGCCGCGATAGGTCTGGTATTATCCTTCATGATACTCAATATCATATTTGAGCGCGACGTAAAAGCAATTTTCAAAAAGCCGCTTCGGCTTGCCTGGTCGGCACTTATCGTCCTTGTAATGTTCGTGGTAATTATCATGGACAGCTTCGGCATATTCCGCTACCGCGAGCCTGCCGTCGGCGATGTTGACTATGTATATGCTTCACTCAACCACGCCGTTGTTTTCAATGTACCCGTCAACGGCGACGAAAACGCGCTCCTCAGCAAAATCGAGGACCCTGACGGAAAGCAGGCGGCAATAAAGCTTTATACCCTGCTTCACGAATTAAACAGATACGACGATCAATCCTCTTTCATGAAAATCGACCCGCCGGTCGAGCTCAGCACATTCGAAGAAATTTTAGGCAATTACTTTAGCAACTACACCAACCGTCTGGTCGTCAAAATGATGAGAGACGGTAAAGAAATCCGCCCTCTGCGCACCGACTACTTCATAAGACCGGCATTTATGTACGATGTGTACAAGACTATCTACGACTGCGGCGACTATGTTGACCCAATGATAACAATGCTGGAGAACGCCGAGCTTGTAAGCGCCAACGTATTCGTACACTTTGCCGAAAATTCCGACATTGAAACCCTTGACAAAAAATCAGCCGTGCCCGAGGAGCTGCGTCTTGCTCTTATCGAAGATTACAAAAACGCTTCATTTGAGGATTTGCAGGACATTACCGCCTACAAAGTAGAGCTGTTTTACAATCTTCCCACGAAAGCACAAAGCGCACCGTTGATTATCGCCAGAGATCACCCAATCATGACCACATACGAAACCGTGGAAACTGTAGATTACAACACCGTGGGAGCCGTAGATTACAATTATACTCTGCAAATCCGAATCCCCGCTTGCTTCACCAACACGCTGGCGCTGATTGAAAAGCACTGCGACACCGAGGCTCTGCAAAACGCGGCGCAGGAAGTAATCGACAACATTACCTCTGTTCAAGTGACAATTTATTCCGAAGACGGCAACAGTGTCGTTGACGAAATCAGCGTCACCGACCCCGCCGAAATAAGCGAAATTATGGCGCAATCCATTCGTCGTGAAAGACGTTCGATACTCTTCGCAAAAGAAAATGTTGTGCTTCGCGTATTCTACACACCCGAAACTTACTATGACCCGGAATATATGGAAAATTATTCCAAAAAGTACAACACGAGCTACGAAGAGCTTATCGCAAGCGCCTCAGAAACAATGTTCCTAAAGCACACCTCGACACTCTATTAATAAAAGAAAGGAAAGGCCATGAACGCCACCTGCTTCAACGAAACACAGCTTAAAATAATCGGCGCTCTCGACTCACTGCCGCGCAAATATCGTGAAATAATAATACTGCGCGATATGAACGGTCTTTCTTTGCCGCAGATAGCAGTCCGGCTCAGGCTGAGCGAGGCTTCAACTCAAAAGCGCCTCATCCGTGCGCGGCTGTGTCTGCAACAAGAACTGCTTAAAATTCTTTAATTCGGTTAGTTTTATTTCTCCAAGAAATATATGTCCGTGTTCCGAAAATGGGCCGGACATATATTTTTTACTAAAAATCATCTTTAAATCACAAAGGTTCGTGTAAATATTATATGGACTTTACTTTTAATAAATGTTATACTTGATACATCAATTACAAAGATTGATTTTGAAATTATATTTTTACATGAAAGGATACATAATCATGGCAAACAAAGAAGAAATCGTAATGAACGGCGCCGGAATAACCGAAATCGGCTTTCCGATGTGGCCGCAGTTCGCACCCGAAACCTTTGAGGACGTTCTCGAGCCCCTGCGCAGCGGTAAGGTAAGCTACTGGACCGGCAAAAAGGGCATGGAATTTGAAGAAATGTGGGCTAAGTGGATCGGCGCCAAAATGGCTATCTCCTGCACCAACGGCACCGCCGCATTGCACATTGCGCTTGCCGCTCTCGGCATAGGCCCCGGCGACGAGGTTATCGTTACCTCCTACTCCTTTATCGCCTCCTCCTTTGCGGTAGTTCAGGCCGGCGCTATCCCGGTATTCTGCGATGTTACCGAG
>CAYWMF010000089.1:2922-6407 GCA_964459175.1 uncultured Oscillospiraceae bacterium | reverse complement strand
GTTCGAATCCCATTATCCACCCCATACAAGTGAACGGGGCAACGTTTTGTTGTCCCGTTCTGTATATTGGGCTGTAGCCAAGCGGTAAGGCAACGGACTTTGACTCCGTCATCGCGCTGGTCCGAATCCAGCCGTCCCAGGACTAAAAAAGCACTTGCAACCGCAAGTGCTTTTTATTATCGAAACAGCAAGAGATAAATTCACAACGTGCAATTGTAGATTATTTCCGCTACATGTCGTGTAAAAGATATCAAAAATAATTGGCGGCGCGTCGCACACGTGGAAAATGGTATAAACGCACAAAAGCGACGAGCAGGATACAATGCTCGTCGCTTTTCATGCTAAAAAATTAATATTACCACGTAAGGTTAGAGTCTAAGCTGCTAACGACGCCAATGGTTTGGCTCCAAGAATTGAGCCATGCTTGATCGTTGTCTTTCATCATAACAGTACCGCTGGTCATCAGAACATCTTCAGCAACGTATTCAACAAGCTCGATCTCGGGTTTGATATAAGTCTTTTTCATTCTATCCATTCCTTTCAAACGTTTAAAAAGTATTAAATGCCTCTGATACAATGATAGTATATCACACACTTTACAAAAACGCAATAGTTTTTACAAAAATATCTATGTAAACATTTTATGAACAGTGAATAATGCCGTAAAAGGTGCAATTACATGTTGACGATTTTGTGTGCCATTTCGCGCTGTGCCATAACCAGCTTATAATAGATGCCCTTTTGCGCGAGAAGCTCGTCATGCGTGCCGAATTCGGCGACGCGACCCTTATCCAGCACAAGCAGCTTATCGGCGTTGCGCAGGGTGGAAAGGCGGTGTGCGATGGCAATGGTGGTGCGGTTTTTGGCGAGCTTATTGATCGCATCCTGAATAAGCTTTTCGGTTTCGGTATCCAGCGCGGCGGTCGCCTCGTCGAGAATGAGGATATGCGGGTCGTGGATAACGGCGCGAGCGATAGCGATACGCTGGCGTTCGCCGCCCGAAAGCGAGTAGCCCTTTTCGCCGACCATGGTGTTATAGCCCTGCGGCAGATTAACGATAAAATCGTGTGCGTTGGCGATGCGTGCCGCGGCGATGACCTCCTCGTCGGTGGCGTGGGGGTTGGCATAGCGGATATTATCGCGGATTGTGCCGGAGAACAGGAAAGTTTCCTGCAAAACGGCGCCGATTTGCCGCCTGAGCGCCGCCTGAGATATATCCTTGATATTAACGTCGTCGATGAGTATAGCGCCCTCGTTGACGTCGTACAAACGCATAATGAGGTTTATGAGAGTGGTTTTGCCGCAGCCGGAATGGCCGACAATACCCAGCATTTCGCCCTTATGTATTTCGACGGACACATTTTCAAGAACGGGGTCGTAGCTTTCGTAGCCGAAAGTGACATTTTTAACCGAAATATCGCCCTCGATGTTAATATCAATAGGCAAGCCGATATCGGCGACCTGCTCGTGCTCCTCGAGAATTTCGAAAATTTTGCCCGCTGAGGTAAGAAATGCCGAAATCTGGCGTGGGATGCCGGTAAGATTGATGAGCGGGGAATAAATGTATGCCGCCAACGCCGAAAATTGTTGCAGCTCGCCGACACTCATGCCGGTGCCGCCGAGGTTGAAGCGGTAAACCTGATAGCTACCGTAAAGCAGGATAAGATAGCGTCCCAGCTCGACGGTAAAGGTAAGAATCGGAAAAAGTGTGTTCCAGTACTTCTGGTTTTCGGCCTCCAGCTTTGAATGGCGTACGTTGGCCTGCTTGAAGCTTTCGATCTCCTTTTCCTCCTGGCCGAAGCTTTTAACCACGCGGATACCGTTGAGAATATCCTGCAAAAGGTGGTTTGAGCGGCGCCCGGCGTACCAGACTTTAAGATTGCGGCGCTGAATGAAGTTCCAAAACGCCTTGACCAAAAACAGCACCAGCGGCACCGGAACAATGACAAACAGCGTCATGGTAAGATTGATAAACGCAAGATATATCGCCGCCACGACAAGTGAGGCAATTTGAATAAAAATATGCGGAAAGGTATTGACGATAAAGCTTTCCACAACGGCGGTATCGTTGTTGACGCGCCCCATGAGGTCGCCGGTGGATTTCTTTTGAATTGAGCCGAGCGAAAGAATTTGAATTTTTTCGTAAAGCAGGGTTTTCAGCACAACCGAAAACTTGCCCGCCGCCACAGCCAGCAGGCGCGATTGCAATACGCTGATGCCGCGCGACATGACAGCGACTCCGATGATGGCGGCAACAAGCCACAAAAAGTTGTTGTAATCTGTCGAAGTCGGGGTATAGGCGGCGTCGTATGGGCGGAAAAATTCGTTAACCGCCAGCTTTTGCAAATACGGTTCGAGAAAGCCGATAAAAAGCAGAACAAATGAGAAGATAAAGGGCGAAAAAATCATAAATCGCAGACCCTTTGTCAACGCCCACAGCTTACGGTAAACCTCGCCGCGATCCAGACAGAACGGGCAGATATTTGTATTATTTACATACGGGCGGCCGCATTTCGGACAAAAGCGCTCCGGTTCGCTGTTGGTGATGGCAGTATCGGAGGGTGTATCCGAAAGGATTTGGCAGGCCTTGCCGATGACGAGATAGCGCGCCAGATGACGCCCGGCGATAAATTGGGCGATCATGGTGGTACTGCCGTCAATTTTGGCGAAAAAGCCACAGCTGCCGTACATAGCGTCAACCTTGTAGTCGCTGCTGCCGGCTATATTATATATGGAAAGAACTTTGCCGTCCAAAATCTTGATTATCTTTTCGCGGGTAATGGCGAGATAGCCGGTAACAAAATTATCTTCGTAAATATTAAACGGCACGCAGTACAGCAGCTTAAGCCCGCCGCTCTGCGAATCGAACGCCGCGCGGTCGGCGGGCGGCATATCGAACATGAGCTTCATGTTGTCACCTCTTTGTCAATTTTTATTACAGGTATATCTCGATTTTTTTATAGCTTGCGGCATCCAGCTTTTTGGGGTTTTCGATCTGAAAGTTGTTACCGTCCATATCGCTGATAAAAATTCTGCCGTCCTCAAGCATACGGATATTGCTGAAGGGGTTATCGAGAATAAAGGTCACATTGCCGGAGGTGGTCTGAGCATCCCAGTATGTATAGCCGAATTTTTCCTTGATACTGCGGATTTTGAGTATCGTCGGCGAAAAATAGCGGCGGTTCAGCTCCTCGTTGATAAGCGCCACGGTTTCGGCGTCAAAGTCGGACAAGCGGCGAATCATACCGATTTCCTTGCCGCGACCCATTTTTTTGGAATCCGGCTCGCGCACAGACAGAAATTCATTCGGGTTGGTGATGGGGAACGAACGGAAAATCACCACGCGCTCGAGAAATTCGCGCTCACCCTTATGATTGATGAAATCTATGCTGATAAGCCCGCCCGGCGAACGGATAAATTTGATGTTATCGGGCGTTAAGTCGATAGAAATACGCGACGGCTCGAAAAGCTTGTCGGTATCGTCC
>CAYWMF010000089.1:0-2912 GCA_964459175.1 uncultured Oscillospiraceae bacterium | reverse complement strand
GTCCTGCTCAACGGCGGCGGAAGCGGTATTTTGCTGTTTAAGCTCTTCTTTATCTGCGGTCTTTGGCATAAAAGCACCTCCAAATATTGCGAATTTGATATTTTAATCGGTTTAATTTCCTATTACCTTTTTCATAGCCTCGCTTTGCAGGGTATAAAGCTTATAGTAAATACCCTTTTTGGCGATAAGCTCGGCGTGCGAACCGCTTTCGGCAATCTCGCCGTTTTCGATGGCGTAAAGCACCGAGCAATCCTTGAGGGTTGACAAGCGATGCGCGATGGTAATTGTGGTGCGCCCCTTGACAAGGCGGTTGAGAGCCTCCTGAATGAGGCGCTCGGTTTCGGTATCCATAGCGGCGGTCGCCTCGTCCAAAATCAGCACCTTGGGGTCGAGAAGCAGTGCACGGGCAATGGAAATACGCTGTTTTTCGCCGCCCGAAAGCGAACGACTGCCGACGCCGACGACGGTTTCATAGCCGCTGGGCAGGTTGATGATAAAATCGTGCGCGTTGGCGGCCTTGGCGGCGGCGATGACCTCCTCCTCGGTGGCGGAGGGGCGCGCATAGCGGATATTATCGGCTATCGTGCCGCGGAAAAGGAATATTTCCTGCGAAACTATCGCCATTTTTTTGCGGAGAGTTTGGATTTCGATATCCTTGACGTTAACGCCGTCTATGTAGATGTTGCCGCTGTTAACGTCGTAAAGGCGAGTAATGAGGTTTGCGATGGTAGACTTTCCTGCGCCGGTGTGACCCACAAGTCCGATGGACGTGCCGGCCTCGATTTTCATGCTCATATTTTTGAGAATCGGGCGGTTGGGCGTATAAGAGAACGACACGTTTTTAAGCTCGATTTCGCCCCGCATATTCGGCAGCGAAACCGGGTTTTCAACCTCGGTAATTTCGGGCACGGCGTCCAGCACCTCGAACATACGTTGAGCGGAGTTGGCCATATCGGTAAATGACTCGGAAATATTTGTAAAAAATATAATCGGATTGAGAATCATGGAGGTATAGGCAATGAAAGTAAGGAATTCGCCGTAGCTCATGGTATCACCCATAACCATAAAGCCGCCGAAGCCCCATATTGCCTGAACGCTTATGCTCATCAGCAGGCCTATTGTGGGAAAAATCATTAAATGCAGAGCGTTAACGCGGAGGTTAGCCTTGGCATAAGCATCGACATAGCCCGAAAAGCGGTGAGTTTCGACGTCCTCCTTGGCGAATGCCTTTACAACGCGGATACCGTTGAGGCTGTCGCCCAGCATTGCGTTAAGCGCGGAGCTTTTACGCCAGCGCATGGTAAAGGATTTCCACAGCTTCGGAAAAGCCTTTTTAACGAACACCACGATTATCGGCACCGGGATAAAGACTATCAGCGACAGTCTCCACTCAACGGTAAACATTACAACCGCCGCCGTGATAAAGGTGATGATATTAACAATAAGCGCTGGCAGGTTATCGGTGAAAAACGCACGAATTCGCGCCGCGTCGTAATCCACGCGGGTGATAAGTCGGCCGGTTTGGTTATTATTAAAATAGGAAAGCGACAGGCGCTGCATGGCGGTGAAAATATCCATTTTCATATCCAGCGTGACGTTGACGGACATTTCGGAATTGGCGCGAGAGCGCACAATTTGCACAATCAGCGTTGCCAGCGCCGTGGCGAACACCGCGCCCACGCCCAAAAGGATATTGCCGGCGAATTTGCCCTGAGGATTGAGAACTTCGTTATACAGGAAAACGCCGCCGAAATACGGATTTACCAGCGAAATGACACTTTGAATCAACAGCGCCGTGATTATTACGGTCATTTGGAGCTTATACGGCTTGAAATAGCTCAAAAGTCTTTTATAAATCGCGCCCTTGTTCAGGCAGTTCAGGCACACCTTGCGCTTGGGATCGTTATACGGTCTGCCGCATTTTGGACAAAACTTGTTGAACTGCTCGAAAATCGGGTCGTCGTCCGTGATTGTTTCACCGGCGCGGCGGCGCTCGATAATATCCATCATCGCAAACAGCTTTTGCTTTTTTGCGTTTGTGGAATAAGCCAAGGTTACCGTGCCGTCGGCCTTTTTTGCGACGAAGCGGTTGGACGAAACAAAATTGTCAATGGCGAATTCGCTCAGCTCGTCAAGAACGTATTCCGTCACCGTCGCGTCGTTGAAGCGGTCATCGTTTTCCTTGATTTTACGGTTTTGAGCGGCATAGCCGGAATTGCGCATTGCCGCGTCGTCCGATACCTCGAAGCGATACAGCCGATCCTCGCTCATCACCAGCCAGCATTCGCCGAACGCGGCGTTCATGTTGAGGTCAAGCCCCAGGCACATGACGATGCTTTGCGTGTCGATTCCGTGTGCGTTCGCGGCTTTTTCGAGCCCTGCGGGAAGCCTATCTAACGGCAGCATAAAATCCCCCCTGTAAGCATGTTATTTTTAAGTATTTTACCACATTTTCAGAAAATTGCAATAGTTTTTTCAAAAAAAAAACGATTTAGGAAAAATGCACAAAATAGAGGCCTGTTTTTTATGTATTTTATAGGCAAGCTTCCGAAGAAAGTTTGCGAAATTTTTGAAAAACTATTGACACGCTACGGCTTTTATGCTATACTGATTTTACAAAATTTTTAAAGGAGCTTGCATTATGAAAAAGTTATCCGCACTTTTACTCATCCTTGCTTTTTCGCTGTTGTTGACTTGCACGGCGCTGGCCGCCCCGACGCTGCTGTACGACTTCAACACCGGCATTCAAAGCAAAATCACCTACAATAACGACTGCACGCTGACCTACACCGCGACAGAAGCTATTGTAACCTCGCAAAACGGCCCCGACGCCGAAACCGCCGGCAACGGCGATGTTTTTGCCACAGCGCTGGCTGAAATTGCCGACGCCGACGACGCGCAATGGATCAAAA
>CAYWMF010000088.1:0-6417 GCA_964459175.1 uncultured Oscillospiraceae bacterium | reverse complement strand
GTATAATTAATTATATAAATTTCTTTGGAGGTACAACAATGGGACTTATTAAAGCAGGAATCGGAGCGGTAGGCGGTGTGCTTGCCGATCAGTGGCTCGAATATATTTATTGTGACGCTTTGGACACGAACACACTCGTCACAAAAGGCAAAAAGAAAACCGGCAAGCGCTCTTCCAACACAAGGGGCAGTGACAATATCATTTCAAACGGCAGTGGAATAATTGTAAATGACGGTCAATGTATGATTATAGTCGAACAGGGAAAGATCGTTGAGTTCTGCGCAGAGCCCGGTTCCTTTACATATAACAATACCACCGAACCCAGCATTTTCTGCGGTTCTTTGGGCGAAAATCTGAAAAACACCTTCAAAAATATCGGCAAACGTTTTGCATTCGGCGGCGAGCCCGGCAACGACCAGCGTGTTTACTACTTCAACACAAAGGAAATTATAGGCAACAAGTACGGAACACCCAATCCGGTGCCTTTCCGCGTATGCGATAACAATATCGGACTTGACATTGATATAGCCATCAGATGCTTCGGCGAGTATTCCTACAAAATTTCCGATCCTATGCTGTTTTACACCAATGTCTGCGGAAATATTGAAGAGGATTACACGCGCGACACCATTGATTCACAGCTGAAAAGCGAATTACTGTCAGCGCTCCAGCCCGCCTTTGCAAAAATTTCGGATATGGGCATTCGCTACAGCTCATTACCGGGTCACACCACCGAGATTTCTCAGGTGCTGGACGAGGTTCTTTCGGATAAATGGTCCAAAACACGCGGAATTTCCATTGTTTCGTTCGGCGTAAGCTCAGTCAAAGCGTCGGAAGAAGACGAAAAAATGATTAAAGAGCTTCAACGTAATGCCGCCTTCAGAAATCCGACAATGGCCGCCGCTCACCTGGTCGGTGCTCAGGCTCAGGCAATGCAGGACGCCGCCAAAAATCAAGGCGGAATGGGTGCAATGGGTGGATTTGTCGGCATGAATATGGCGCAAGGCTCCGCGTCAAATGCGCAAACTCTGTTTGCTATGGGCGCTCAGCAAACCGCCGCGCCGCAAACCGTGCCGTCGGCAAGCTGGAAATGCGTTTGCGGAAAAGACAACAGCGGAAAATTCTGTTCGGAATGCGGTAAGCCTAAGCCCACAGGCTTTAAATGCGATAAATGCGGCTGGGAGCCCAAAAGCGGCGACCCTCTGCCAAAATTCTGCCCCGAATGCGGCGATAAATTCGACGAAAACGACGTAAAATAAATATGGAAATCAAAACCTACAAATGCCCCTGCTGTGGGGCGCCCTTAAAATTTGACAGTGAAAAGCAATGCCTTGTTTGTGAAGCCTGCGATAACACCTATACCGCCGAACAGCTACAAAGCTACGACGAGGCAGAAAACGCCAAAGACGGCACAAATTTCGGTTGGGAGGATACTCCCCGCGACACCGTAAGCACAGAAAACATGTGCGTTTATTCCTGCCCATCCTGCGGCGCCGAAATTGTCGGTGATGAGACCATGGCAGCGACCGAATGCGCTTATTGCTCGAACCCAGTCATGGTTACTTCAAAGCTCAGCGGCATACTTAAGCCCGATTTGATAATCCCCTTTTCGGTCAGCAATGACGAGGCCAAAAAAATCTACAAATCATACATTTCAAAATTAAAGCTGTTGCCGAATTTGTTTTTCGAAGAAAACAGAATTGAAAAAATTGCCGGTATATATGTGCCTTTTTGGCTGTTCGACTGTAGCACCGACGCGAATTTTGTCTATTCAACGACCAATACACGTATTTGGAGAGACCGTAAGTACCGCTACACCAAAACTGACCATTTTTCCGTAATACGTGAGGGCACGCTCAAATTTCACAAGGTGCCGGTTGACGCCTCCTCCAAGATGGCCGACGAATATATGGACGCGCTGGAGCCGTACAATTACGACAGTCTCACGCCGTTTGACATGTCCTACCTTTCGGGCTTTTATGCCGACAGGTACGATGTCGATACACAAAACAGCCAACAGCGTGCAAGCGCGCGTATTGAAAAAACAACGACCGACAAGTTCAGAAGCACCGTAAACGGCTACGCCACCGTGCTTCAATCCCACAGCATGATAAACACAAAGGTCGAAAGCGCAAAATATGCTCTGCTTCCGGTATGGATTTTGAACACCAAGTACAAGGGTGAAAATTACATGTTTGCCATAAACGGTCAAACCGGCAAATTCGTCGGCAAACTGCCGATTGATAAGGGCAAATACTGCAAATGGCTGTTTGGCGTTGCCGGCATTGTTGCCGCCGTGGCGCAAGTTTTCTTATTTTTTATGTAAGGCGGTGACAACATGAAAAATCTGATTTTCTTTTTGCTTATTACAATATGCTTTGTTGCCTCCGCGACTGCCCAAAGCATTGTGGACAACGCGGAGTTGCTTACCGACTCCGAGGAAGCGTTGCTTGAGGAGCGCGCCGCCGCTGTGCGCGAATCATATGATTACGACGTGGCAATTTTGACGATTAACAGCCTTGACGGCGAAGATATTTTAAGCTATGCCAACGATTATTACGACTACAACGGCTACGGTGTCGGAAGCGGCTACGACGGTATGATTTTTGTAATCAGCATGGCCGAGCGCGACTTCGGCACCTCGACCTGCGGAAGCGGAATCTACTATTTCAGCGATTACACTCTCGATAATATTCACGAAAACATCGTAGCCTTGCTTTCAGCGGGCAAATATTTCGATGCGTTCAGCGAGTATATCAACCGGGTTGAATATGTGCTTTACTCCGCCGCAATCGAGAAGCAGACCAACTCCGCGGACGCGGTTGTACCGGAATATAACCTCAGCGACAGCTATAACAGCAACTTGTACACCTACGAGGATGTCGAAGTTTCGACCGCCGAGGTGTATATTGTTGTGGAAATCGGCATAATTATCATCGCGCTGATTATCGGTCTGATAACAGTCACCGTAATAAAATCGCCCATGAAAAATATCGGCATAAAAAAAGACGCCGATATATACACAGGTGCAAACGACCTCAAGCTTAAGCGTCAAATAGACCGATTTATTTACAGCAATGTTTCAAAAACACGTATTGAAACGAATAATTCCTCCGGTTCGCGCTCGTCGTTCGGCGGCGGACACAGCTCGACCTCATTCGGAAGCAGTGGAAGAGTTCACGGCGGACGGAGCGGAAAATTCTGAGAAAGGCTTCAAAAATGAGTATTATAAACGATGAAACGCCGCACATTGGCGGAACGCCGCTAACTGCGGAGCAAGTCAAAGCCGTCAAAGGCTTGGGCTGCTTGCGAGACAAACGCTACGCCGACAAATTCAATGTCCGCGTTATAACACGCAACGGCAAAATCACGTCTGACGAGCATCGCGCTATAGCCGAAGCCGCCGACAGGTTCGGAAACGGCGAGGTTGCCATGACCACCCGACTTTCGCTCGAAATTCAGGATGTTGATTACAACAGCCTCAACGAGCTTTTTGAATTCCTTGAAAAGCACGGACTGGAAAGCGGCGGCACCGGTCCGAAGGTTCGCCCGATAGTCTCCTGCAAAGGCACTACCTGTCAATACGGCTTGATTGACACCTACAAGCTTGCGCTTATGATTCACGAAAGGTTCTACAAGGGCTATCATTCCGTCACACTCCCCCACAAATTCAAGATAGCCGTCGGCGGTTGCCCTAACAACTGCGTAAAGCCGGAGCTTAACGATATGGGAATAATCGGCCAGCGCGTTCCGACTATAAACAGTGACAAGTGTAAGTCCTGCAAAAAATGCGCCGCCTCGGCGGACTGTCCGATAAAGGCTTTCAAAGCCGACGAAAAGCCGATGATTGATAAAAATGTCTGCAATAATTGCGGCCGCTGTATCAAGGCATGTCCGTTCGGTGCGGTCACGTCAAACTGCGCGGGCTACAGTATATATATCGGTGGCAGATGGGGTAAAATGACCGCTCAAGGTCGTCCGCTTTCAAGGCTTTTTACCGATGAAAGCGAGGTTTTGACGGTTATCGAAAAAGCGATTGTTCTGTTCCGCGACGAGGGAATATGTAGCGAACGCTTTTCCGATACCATAAAGCGCCTCGGCTTTGAATATGTCGAAAGCAAGCTCGTATTATGAAAAAGACTGTTTTATGCCTTTTGTTAACCGTTTTTGTACTTCTTTTGTGTGCCTGCGGCCACAGTGAAAAGCCGAAAAACGAAGAAAATGAGTATTACCGCTTCACCGACAGCGTCGGAAACGAAATTGTGCTCAATGAAAAGCCGGCAAAGGTCGCCGTGCTTTTTTCGTCGTATGCGGAGGTTTGGCGACTGTCGGGTGGAAATGCCGATATAACGGTCGGTGAAGCGATACAACGCGGCTTTGCCGATGAAAACGCGGTTTTGGTGGACAAGGGTTCGGGTCACACGACAATAAATCTCGAATTGCTCGCCGCCGAAAAGCCCGATCTTGTCATCGGTACCGCCGATTACGCTTGTCAGACTGTGGCGGCTGAATTTATGTCAAACCATGGCGTTGCCTCGGCGCTTTTTAAAGTTGAGGATTTCGACGATTACCTTGAAATGCTGAAAATTTGCTGTGATATTAACGGCACACCCGAAAACTATGCGGAATACGGTGAAAATGTGAAGCATGAAATAGAGCTACTGCTGGAAAATGTGAGTTCGGTTGAGCCTGCATACAAAAAGATCCTGTTTATGCGTGCCGGAAGCACAGCGAAGTCTACCAAGGCCAAAAGCTCCGATGATAATTTTGCCTGCAAAATGCTTGTTGAGCTCGGCACGACCAACATTGCCGATGCCTCGCCTGTACTTCTTGACGGTCTGAGCATGGAAACGATCGTTACCGAAAATCCCGATTGCATTTTTATTTCATCTATGGGTGACGCTGACGCGTCACGTGAATATGTCGAGGCACTGTTCGAAAGTGAGGCTTGGCGCCGACTTGACTGCGTAAAAAGCGGAAATTATTATTTTTTGCCCAAAGACTTATTCCACTTTAAGCCAAATGCGAAGTGGGGCTTGGCATACAATTATCTTATAAACATTCTGTACTCGGAGACGGAAAGTGACTGAACGTAAAAAACGCATTATTTTTTATATTATTTCATCGCTTTTACTTATTTTTAGCATATTGTTCGGCTTGGCGTTCGGCAGTATCGAACTGAGCCTCGAGCAAATTCTGCACGAAATCGCAAACAACGGCGTTATAGTTTATGGGATACGAATGCCGCGCGTTGTAGGCGCGGGGCTTGCCGGAGCAGCACTCGCCTGCGCCGGACTGCTGTTGCAATGCGTAACCGCAAACGAGCTTTGTGCGCCGAATATAGTGGGCATAAATTCCGGCGCGGGATTTTTTGTTATATTTATTCTCAGCATTTTTCCGTCCGCGTGGCGCCTTGTTCCGTTGTGCGCGTTTTTCGGTGCGCTGGCCGCTTCATTTACTGTGCTTGCAATTTCATACACCGCAAATCATCACAGCGGTGCCACACTGGTGCTGGCCGGAATTGCGGTTTCTTCGATATTGAATGCCGCGATTTCTTTTTTATCTCTGCGCTTTCCTGAAATACTGTCGTCCTATACCGCTTTTTCGGTCGGCGGCTTTTCGGGAATGGAGCTCGGCAAGCTCGCCCTGCCCGCCGTTATAATCGGTATATCCATTGTGGCGGCGCAAATACTGTCACCGAAGTTATCGCTTCTGTGCCTTGGCGACGAAATTGCCGCCTCTCTCGGCGTGAAAGTCAAATCGTTACGCATTGCTACAGTAGTTATCGCCAGCGCTCTGTGTGCCGCGGCGGTATCATTCGCCGGGCTTCTCGGCTTTGTCGGACTTATAGTACCGCACATTGTGCGCCAAATTGCAGGCAGTGACATGCGATACAATATATCTTTTTCGGTAATTTGCGGTGCCGCGCTGGTCATACTTTCCGATCTTTTCGGGCGAGTGTTATTCAAGCCCACCGAGCTTCCCGCCGGAATTATTATGGCTTTGCTCGGAGCGCCGTTTTTCCTGTTTCTGCTGTTGAAAAGGAGGGCGCGGCATGATAGAATGTGATAAGCTTTGCGTGCGCCTCGGCGGCAGACAAATTATAACCGAACTTTCGGCGCGCTTTGACGACGGCACGACAACCGTTATTTTGGGCAAAAACGGCTCAGGCAAAACCACACTTCTCAAGGCGATGGCAGGGATTTACGCCTACAGCGGAAGCGTTCGCATAAACGGCGCGGAGCTAAAAAAGCAAAAACGTACCGAGGTTTCAAAAAAAGTTTCTGTTTTGCCGCAAATTTTGCCTCAACCGCCTGTAACTGCGGCAACACTTGCGGGCTTTGGGCGCAGTCCCTACACCGGTATCAGCGGCATTCTGTCCCCTACCGACCTTGAACTTATTGAACACGCCATCGA
>CAYWMF010000087.1:0-6441 GCA_964459175.1 uncultured Oscillospiraceae bacterium | reverse complement strand
CAATAATATACACCGCCATATTCGATGATACAGCCGCCGTGTGCCTGAATATCGTTACCGTCTACGTCCTGCCAAATCTGTCCGTTTTTCATATTAAACCTCACAAATTTTTATTTATATAAGCCTTTACGGTTTTATTTTATCATATGTTCGAAGAAAAGTCAACAAAAAAGCAGTAGATTTCGTAAAGAAATCTACTGCTTTGTATGACTCATCGGAGAATCGAACTCCGGACACCTTGATTAAAAGTCAAGTGCTCTACCGGCTGAGCTAATGAGTCATATCTGTCTTACGACAGCTTTATTATTATATCATAAAAAAAGCGTTTTGTCAATAGTTTTTTCAAATTTTATCAAAAAATATTTTTTTCAATCACTCGCAGCAAGCCGGATTGACTATCCGGCTTGGCACGGCGATTTCACTTTTGTGGTGAAGCCTCGCCGTTGCTTTCGTCGAGCACCTTAATGTCGGCAAGCTCGCACAGCTTCAGCACAATCTTGCGAAAGCTCTTATCCTCGCAAAGCTGGTCGCGTCTGCCGAAATTGTACAGCACACGATGCTTGGTGGTACCGTTTTCGCCGCGATAGGATTCGACAAGATTAATGTACTCATAATCTTTGACTTTAGTGGATTTAATAAACATTAACAACACCGTATAATATGTATTCACTGAAAAATAAAAGACCGAACACACTACCCGATTTCGGACGGTCAAATTTTCTCGTGTTGCTATATTGTATCACAATTTTGATTTTTTTGCAATAGGAATTTTGCGATTTTGAAAAAAATATTGTACCACAAAAAATGTACTTTTAAAAAAACATTTTACTTTTACCGCAAACACAACTTGTTGATATTTTTTTCGTTTTCAACCCAACCTACGGTATTTTACGACATTAAACGCCGTTTTTCCGCATGCGTACGCAGATATTTTTACGAAAAATCGACTACTGTTTTTTTGAAAAAATTGCTGATTTGTCACTTGCATACATGCTTCACATGCCTTTGGTTGTACCGAATTTCTTGATTTTTCGGTGGGGTTTGAATTATTTGCAGAATAATTTGTGGTATAACTGTTCAAAATAACAATTTTATTTTATACCCCTTGACAAATCGAAAATTTTGTGATACAGCGCGGCGCGGAAGCTTCTTGCTTTCGCGCCGCGCTTGTTATTCTGTTACGCTTTTTTCATCAGATAAGCTTTTTGAACAGCTTGGCGCTTTGTTTTATTCTCGGCTCCAAATCCTCGTCAATGAACGACTCGACGGTAACGCGGCCGTCATAGCCGGCCTTGCGCATGGAGGCAAGGAACAGGTCGTATCTGTGGCCGTCGCCCTCCTTGGGATATTCGCGATTTACCGGATTGGCCGTGTGAGCATGCACGATTTTATCGCCCATGTTCTCGATTATCGTATACGGCTCGCCCGAAAGCGCAATGTGATATGAATCACAGACAACGCCTATTTCGGGCTTATTCACCATTTTTGCAATGTCGTAAGCCTCGCTCAGATAATTCATGAAGTTGGTTTCACCGCCGTTGAGCTCCTCCAGCGCAATTTTGAAACCGTATTTTTGAGCCATCGGCGCCAAAAATTCACTGCATATGTACGCAGTCTGCTCTATTGCCTTTTCGTAAGGGAAGCCCTCGGGCAGAGTTCTCGACATGCCCGAGCCGAACACCACCGCCTCGTAGCCGAAGCGCGGTGCGGTTTTTTCAAACAGCTCGGCAAGGTAGGCTTCGATTTTTTTGAAGTCCGCCTCCGGGCCGGCCACCTTTATTTCCTTGATAAACAGGCAGTTCACCGCCTCGCATTTGTAGCCGTATTTTTGCATTTCGGCGTCAAAGGCGTCAAGCTCCGCCTCTGTCATACCGTACATTTCATTTATTCTTGCTTCGACAAAGTCATATCCCGCCTGCTTCATTATACCTATAGCGGGCAAATTTTTTGCCGAAATCGAGCATCCGAGCTTCATTTTGTACCTCCGTATTTCAATTAAATTGGCAAAAAAGCTTGCCATTATTGTTAGTATAGCATAATATTACAATAATGTCAAGTTTTTTCGGTAAATCTATTGACAATTTGTTCTTTTTGATATATACTTCTAATTAATAAAACAAAGGAGGATATTCATGGATACTTCATGTACTCTTCATTATACAAAGCCCGCCTGCGAATGGTTTGAGGCGATGGCGCTGGGCTGTGGCAGCCGCGGTGCGATGGTTTTGGGCAAATGCGACAGCGAGGATATTTTGCTCAACCAGGATACGCTCTGGGCGGGACTGCCGGGGCACAACGATTTCAGCGACAACAAAAAATTCATCGGTGTCGCGCGCGAGCTCATCGACGCGGGAAAATACGCCGAAGCGACCGAATTTGTCAAAAAATACATGGTCGGCGAGCGCTTGAGCGGCTATCTGCCTTTGGGGCACATTAAAATCAATTTTGCGCACACCGATGTTTCGGACTATGTTCGCGCGCTGGATTTGTCAAGCGCGGTTTACTCCTGCGACTACACATCGGGTAGCGTAAAATATCACCGTGAGGGCTTTCTTTCTCATCCGCACAAAGCCTTTGTGCAAAAATTCACCGCCGAAAACGGCAAGCTGAGCTTCGATGTCACAATGGACAGCGAGATAAAGGCCGAAACCGTTGTTCATGACGGATATATCAAGCTTATCGGACGCGCCCCTATAAGCAATGTGGACACCAACGACGCACCGATTATATACGACAATTCGCCCGACGCCGACTGCGTAAAATTCCGCGCATGGCTGTGGGTTGAAACAGACGGAGAAAAGCTTTGCGGCGAAAAGAAAATCACCGTTAAAAACGCTTCGTACGCCGTGCTTTATCAGGTTTGCGACACCTCGTTCATTGATTGGAAATCCATGCCGCGCAAGGATGCGGACGCCTCATGCGAACGGCTGATGCTGCGCGTACTCTCGGACGGCTACGACAAGGCAAAAGAACTGCACACATCCGACTATTCCGCGCTGTTTTCGAGAACAAAGCTGACATTGGAAAAGGGCGTAAACAGCGCGCTTCCCACCGACGAGCGCCTGAAAAAATTTGCCGACGATATGAGCGACAACGAGCTTTGCGCGCTGTATTACAATTTCGGTCGTTACCTTACAATCTGCGCTCAGCGCGAGGATTCGCGCCCCGGCAATCTTCAGGGCATTTGGAGCTGGAAATCCAAGGCCGAATGGGGCTCCGATATGCATCTCAACATAAACCTGCAAATGAACTACTGGTGCGCCGAAAACGCCAATCTTTCGGAATGCCGCATGTCGCTTTTTAAGTGGCTGAAGGAGCTTCACGAAAGCGGCAAAAAAACCGCGCACGACCTAAACGCCTGCCGCGGCTCCTGCGCATATCACATCACCGACCTGTGGGCAAAAACCACGCCGACAGCCGGCGCACCGCAGTATGCCTACTGGCCGATGGGTGAAGCATGGCTGGCGATGGATATTTTCGACCACTACGAATACACAAAGGATATAAATTTCCTTGCCGAATACTTTGATATTCTCAAGGACAACGCCCTGTTCCTGTACGACTGGCTGTATTTCGACGGCGAAAGCGGCTATTATGTCACATCTCCGTCCACCACGCCGGAAAATCGCTTCTGCTACATCGACGAAAACGGCGAAAAGAAGCAATCCGACGTTTCAAAGGCAACAACCTGCGATATGTCGATTATACGCGAAGTATTCTGCGATTTCATCAAGGCCAGCGAAATTCTCGGCCGTGACGAAGATTTTGCCGCATCGGTTGCCGAAAAGCTGGAGTTGCTTTTCCCCTATCAAATCGGAGAAAAGGGCGATTTGCTGGAATGGTTCAAGGATTTTGAGCAAACAGAGCTCGGACACCGCCACATGTCGCACATGCTGAGCGTTTATCCCGGCAGCTTCATAAACGAATACGACACGCCCGAGCTGTTCCGCGCGGTGGAAAAATCGCTTGAAATACGCCTGGACAACGGCAGCGGCTACACCGGCTGGAGCTGTGCGTGGGCGCTGATATTCTTGGCAAAATTCAGAAACACCACCCGCATATGCGAATACATCAAGCGGCTTTTGCGCGACTCGACCTCGCCCAATCTTTTCGACCTTCATCCGCCTCACATTTTCCAAATCGACGGAAACGACAATGGGCGTGGTCAATACGGTCATTGGCGCGGCGACGCTCGCCGGCAGCATATTGGCGTCTGTTCTGAAAACGCCAAAGAGCCGCGTGCGTGCTATATGGGGCAGCCTGATGCTGAGCATGTGCACGGAAAACTTCTTTCTGGCGTTTGGAAACGACGTGTGGGTTTGGAGTTTCGGCGCGGCGCTGGGCTGGATTGCAATTCCGTGGATGAACGCGAAGCTGGATTCGCTCAACCGGCTGCATATCCCTGTGGAAATACAGGGCCGTGTTTTTGCCGCGCGCAATTCGTTCCAGTTTTTCACGATCCCGCTGGGCTATTTCCTGGGAGGATTGCTTTAGGACTGCGTGTTTGAGCCGTTTATGGCGGCGCAAAGCGAAAACGGACTGCTGACCGCGCTGGTTGGCAGCGGCAGGGGCAGCGGAACGGCGCTGCTGTTTGCTGTGCTCTGGCTGGCCGGTATCGCCGTGTGCATGATCTTCCGCGCGGACAGAGTAATATGGCGTCTGGAAAGCGACGGACAGAAAGAGTGATCTGCCGGGAACAAACGGGCTGAACTGATATCGTTTTGATGCAATAGAAAACCGCTGCGGCGTTCGTTCTTACAAAAACGAAGGCTGCGGCGGTTCTTTTTTGGTATAAAAATGCGTGTTATCCGTTTGCGCAGGGCTTTGCCTTCAGCGTGCGCAGACAGGGCAGAACCAGCGCGACCGCCTCCAGCACCACTTTTTCTTTCAATAACCCGCTTCGCGGCATAAAAAACATCCCGAAAAAGAAAACGACATCATTTGCTTATTCCGCGGCGTCCTTTTTGCCAATGCGCAGGATCAGATCGATCAGATTGGAAGAGAGCGTAACGGTGATGAGGGAAAAGAAGATGCGCCGGAAGGGGATATAGCTGAGTGAAAGCAGCAGCACGGTCACATCGGTGCAAAGATAGGCGCGCGAAATGCGCCAATGGAAGAGATTGGACAGTGTGAGCGCAAGCGCATCGTCGCCGCCGCTGGAGCCGCCTTCGCGAACGATCAGCCCGACGCCAACGCCCACAAACAGGCCGCCTGCAATCGCCGCAAGCAGGGGATATGCGGACAGATCGGGCAGCAGAAAGGGCAGCGCTTCCCATATTTTGTAAAATCCGGAAACGAACAGCGTCGATACGATCGACAGCTTGATGAAATTCCAGCCAAGGTGTCTGAACGCAAGCGCATAGCAGGCAATGTCCAGTACGGGCGTGATATAGGCGGGCGAAATTTTCAGCCAGTGTTCGACAAGCAGCATCAGCCCGATGACGCCGCCTTCCGTGATGCCGGTGCGCTGGTGGATATTGTGGATGCCAAAGGACATGATCATGGCGCCGAGCGCGATCAAAACCACTTTCTTTGCGCTCAGCCCTTCAAGAAGAAAGTTCCAAAGCGCTCTGACGCGTTGTTTTAACAAGATAAACGGCCTCCTTGCGTTTTTAAAAATCCATGCTATACTATAAACTATATAGTAACTATAAGGTCAATGGGCAGCATGAAGAATTTCTTTTCGATCGGTGAAATTGCAAAGCAGCAGAATATATCGCGCCAGACGCTCATTTTTTACGACAAGATCGGCCTGCTTTGTCCGGCGTATACCGATCCGGCTAACGGATATCGCTATTACAGCGCCAAGCAGCTGGACGATCTGGACACGATCTGCATTATGAAGCGAATCGGGTTTTCGCTGGAGGAGATCAAAACGCACATGAAAAGCTACACGATCGAGCATTCTATCGTGGCGCTTCGCAGGCAGCTTACGGCAATCGAGCGGCAGATCGAAGAAATGCAGATGATCAAAAGCCGCGTTGAACACCGCTGCCTTCAGCTGGAACATGCGCTTTCCATTCGCGATGAAAGCGAAAACGTGACGGTAGAGAGCGCGCGCAGGCGGTATATCCTTGTGCAGAAAGTTGCAAGCCCGTATACGCTTGAGCAGGTCAGCATCGCAACGAAGGAATGCTTTGTGCGCTCGTTCAAAGAGCATCTGCCCATTTTCTTTCAAAGCGGCGCGATTGTGCCCTATGAACGCATATTGCAGGGCAATTATACGCAGGCTTCCCATACGTTTTTGCCTATTGAAAAAACGGCGCAGGCGCAAAATGTGGAAGAATTGCCGGAAGGGAAATGCGTTTGCGGCTATCATATGGGCGATTATCGCTCCATCGGCGTTTCCTATGAACGGATATTGGCCTATTGCCGCGAAAAAGGGCTGCGCATTTGCTCGGATGCGTATGAATTTGCAATCAATGATTATCTGTCCACGGG
>CAYWMF010000086.1:0-6475 GCA_964459175.1 uncultured Oscillospiraceae bacterium | reverse complement strand
CGCCCCAATGGCCGGCAATATCGCTGTACTGCTTGTTGTTGTAGCCCAGCGTATAATTTGCCGCCTTATTCGCCACGAATGTGGTGTATCCGAGGCTGTTGGTGTAGGACATAGCCACGATTTCGGTGCTGCCGTCGGCGTTGGTGCGAATTACGACAGGGTCGCTGCCGCTGCCGGCGGGTGTGGTGGAGGAAAGCATAAATTCTTTTTTGTCATAGCCCTCGTAAAGAGTTCCTGCGGGAACTATGGCCTTTTGATAATTTGCAAAGAAAGTGTTCGAGCCGGAATAATCAATATCGCTTCTGCCCTCGCTGAGGAATTTGTATGCCTCGGCCCTGGTACGGAAAAAGCCCATACGGTCGATATAAATGCCGGCCTCGTAGTCAGTGCCGTTGATCGGGTCGATACGCAGGCTGGTAAGCGTACCGCTCCACTTGCCGTGGTCAAATTCGCGCATATCAACGATAGCGTTGGACCATGTGCCGTTGTGGGCAATAGAAACCGGGCTGTACGCGTTAGTATACTCGGCTCCGGAGTCGGTAGCGAAGAATATGCCCAGAGTGCCTACCGTGGAGGTAGTATTGTGACGATAAGCGAAAATCGGGAATTCCTCGGTATCGAAAGAGCCTGTGGGAAGAACGGTTTCCATAATCGGGTCAATCGAGTTCGGAACCATGTACAGCATACCGCCGGAGAAAGAAACTGCGGCGCCCGAAACCATCTGCTTAGTAACGATTTCCTCGTTATCGAAAATCCAAGTGGGATTTGGCGCGCCGGTATTCTTGGCAGGCTGTTCAATAGCGCTTTCAGCGGAGGGGACAAACGCCTTTGCCTCGCCCTCGGTAGCGAAGAAGCCTATGTAATCAATGTACATCTGACTGCCGGTAGGCATCTGGCCGGAGGGCTCTGCCATCCACATGCAGTCGAAACGAAGCTGGCTGATAGTACCGGTCCAAACCGACGCATCAAGACTGACGTCATCGTTTACATTCTGAGAAGCAAGGTTTGCGTCCTTGATATTTACGATATATTCAACAAAATCCGCATCCTTGGTGGAAATGTCGAAATGTGTGCAGGTTGCCGCGACAATACTGCCGTCACTGCCGTCGGAAGCAAAGTGCATTTCAAACGCGGTAGCGTCGGACAGGTTGCGCAAACGAATTTTCATCCAGGGATAAGCATCACCGTCGAAATCGGTTTTAACCATGAAATAAGGGTCGCCGGTGCCGCCCTCATCGGGTCCGTTCGACGAAGTGATAACGGCATATTCATCAACATAGTCGATAGAACAGCTGTTGCCGGAGGTGGGGAAGCAAAGATTGTTAATGCCGGGGTTGTACAGAAGAACAGGATCGCCGACAACACGGTTTACAGCCTCCTCGGCTTTAACAAGCTTGTTGTAAGTTGCTTCGTCCTTGTAGAAGCCTAAGCTTTTAACAGTCACGGTACGCGCCTCCTCACCACGGAACGGGTCAAGACGAAGTCTGGTGACCTTGCCGTTCCACTTGGGGTTGCCGCCCTCTTTGGCGGGGTTGAGCTTCAAAAAGCTGGACTTCGAAGCATCGCATTTTGCCACGTTGATTTGTATGAACGGGTTGCCCTCACAGCCCTCGGTCCAGTGGTAAAGCTGGAGACGACCTGCAAAGCTGCAATCGCAATATTCGTATACGACAAAAGAATAATCGTCGAGTACGACATCGGAGGTCGGGGTGAAGGTAAGGTTGATATCGTTGCCCTAGCCGGAAATAACGGCGCCGTTTTCGGTAACCGTCACCTTGGTGGTGGACGACGGCTTCCATTGAGCAACGTCTGCTTCATCGGTAAAGTCCCAAACCATATAATCCTCTGCGGCGGCAACGCTCAACGCGCAAAGAACAACCATCAGAACAACCGACAGCAATGCTGTGATTTTTTTCATTGTGTACTCCTTTTTTTATTAAATATTTTGTCATTTGACAATGAAATTATACCAAAGTTTTATATAAAAGTCAATAGTTTTAGGTGAAATATGCGCAATAAAATATGCAAACTGTATGAAAATTGGATTTTTTTGTAATGACAATAACATTTTAACAGCTATTGGAGATATAGCGCATGAATTATGCGGGGAGTTTTTTCTTAAAGGCTTCCGTCGCGTCAAGGGGAAAGCTTTAAAAAGGCGACCGTCGCGTTAACACCTCCGGCACTGCGCTAATGCACAATTCGCAATTAGCAATCGTGCAATTAACGTAGTTTTTGCAAAGCAAAATCTTCATTTTATAGTAGGCGAGCGGCTTGCCGTTCCCACATTAACATTTTCAATTTTACATTTTCTCATTCCAAAGGGCAAAAAACAACAGCCGCGTGAAGCGGCTGTTGAATGTACCAGTGTATCAGAAGCAAATGGTATGTAGGCAGGGTGTATCAAGTCCTGCCGTGAGCGCGGAGTGTATCAAGTTCCGCGCGGCGAATGTGTTGTTTTGCAGGCGTAAAACGCCTTGCGGAGTTGCCTATATTAAGCAACGGGAGCGGGAGCTACGGGGGTAGAAACTGCGTTCAAAGAAGAGGAAACAGCGTCGAAGTAAACGACGTAATCGTTGCCCTTGTAGTTGAACTTAGCATATGCGCGTGCGGTGAGGGCTGTATCCTTTTCAGCTTCGGGAATGCCGGTGATAACTGCGGTGAAGGTGAGCGAGTTTTCATCCTCTGCGAGGTGGTAAACCGCGTCAACATCTGCAATCTCAACATCGCCGAGATCAGTTGTGAGGGTCAGCTCTTTGTCGCCGAGAGCATCAGTGGGAGCTACGAGAGTACCGTAGGTGATGGAGCCGTAGGTCTTAACCAGCTGCATCCATTCCTTGTCAAATACGGTCTTGAAGCGCAAGCCGCTATCATCCGTATCTCTGAGCTCAGCGGTGGTAACGCCGGAAATGTACGGCTTAGCCACGATAGTTGCAGTGATCTTGTTGGATTCCATGAAGTTTGCGTTGGTCGGACTTTCGCTGAAGTAGTAGATGAACGAAATGCTACCGTCGGTTCCGTTGTGGTTCTCTTCGGTGCCGTCAACAGGTTTGATATGCTCGGTGATAGCATAGTAGAACTTGTTGGTTACGCCCTGAGCCTTTGCGAGAGCTTCAATCTGAGCAGTGAGAGCAGTCTCGTTGCTGAAGACGGGAGCAGCCGAGATGTTGTTGAGAAGCTTAACGTCAGCGGTGTATTTAGTTGCGAGCTCTTCGTTGGTAGCGTCGGAATCCAGCCAAGGATTCTTAGCGAATGCTTCAGCCTGAGCCTCGGAAGCAAACAGACCGATGTAGTCCAGCTCGAGAACTCTGTTAGCGGAAGTGTCATATCTGAAGAAGTCGAAACGGAGAGAGTTAACCTTACCATCCCATGCGGTGCTGGAGGTTCCGGTTCCGCCTGCACCGTTAACGGTGGGCCAAATGTGGTAGTTCCATACGTTTACGGGCTTGGTGGGGCTGAAATGCTGGTAGGTATGACCGGAAGTGGTGCTGGTGTAGTAGTAAATCTGGTACAAGTTGTGTTCGGGTGCCTTGTATCTGTAGAGAACTACAGGATATTTTTCAAGGTCCTCGATTACAGGCATACCGCTCTTGCTTGAATCAAGCTGGAGATTGAAGTCACCGCTGGTACCGGTTCTTTCGAACTTGGAGTAGCCGCCGCCGAAGTGAGTATCATCAATGATGTACTCAGAGGTACCGGAGGTGCCGCAAACAAAGTTGGTGTTATAGAAAGTAATCGGGAATGCATAGTTGTAAACGATAGGTGCAAGTGCTGCCTTAGCGGTAGTTGTGATTTCGTCGGTGGACTTGGTGTCGTTGACTTTAACGGTGAACTTGAAGGAACCGTCGGTGGTTTCGGTAGGAGCGGTGAAATCGGTTACAATAACCTCGAAGGTGTAGCCGACATAAGCAGCCTTAATTCCGCTTATCTTTTCAACAACGCGATCGATTGCGGCAGTCTTGGTGAATGCGTATTCAACGTTGCTGAAGTCGATAGCGCTAATAGCTTCGACAGCGGTGTCAACGGTGAGTACGGGAACCGAAACAACCATTGTCTTGGTTGCGGTGGTGTATACGTCACGGTCGCCGAGCTTATCGCCCTGCTTAACGGTGATGGTGTACTTGTATTCGCCCTTGGTGTTGCTGTCAATGTCGTACTGAGTGTAGGAAACGGTGTTAACGAGAACAGAATCATATTCTTCGTCAGCCAGAGCGGCTTTAACCTTTGCAAGAACGTAAGCATTGGCGGTGTCTGCGCTGATAACGTCGATGCCGCTTGCTTCGTCCATATCTATTGCGTCAATAGCAGACTTCTGAGCCGCGGTAAGGGGCTCGGCAACGGTCGGATTAAGCGCGAATGCCTCAGCCTCAGCCTTGGTGGAGAAGAATGCGATATAGTTGATGTCGAAATAGTCGCCCTTGTTAGCGCTTTGGCCCTTAGCAACGTTCATACGAATGGAGGTAATGTTGCCGCACCAAGGATATATGCCGTTTTCAAAGCCGCTGTTATCAAGAATCAAGGACTCGTTGGTAACGCTCTTCTTCATGTTGGCATAAGCAAGAGAAGAATCCTTAAGCCATACATAGCCGGTGCCATTAAGGATGTGGTAATCCGTCTGCATGTAAATATGCTGTGCACCGGGCAGAGTTGCGGAGGAGTTGTAGTTAATCAGCATGTACTTGTAATCATCGAGGCTAGCAAGCTTGGTGTAGTTATCGCTTTCAACGGAAGGCTTATCCGTCTTTTTGCCGATATAGAAGTATGTATCGGGTATATTAGCTGTTTCAAGAGCCTCGAAGCGTGCAAATGACTTGCCGTCAACGGTAACAACGGGAACCTTGCCGTTATCATTGAGCTTAATGGCGGTTGCGCCGCCGCCGAACACGATAGTGTCAGCCATATCCTGGTCATTGAACATGTAGAGGACACGGAACGGCGGAACGGGGATGGTTACGGTGTGTACGGTTTCGGAAATAGTATTTTTAGTAGTGCCGTACTTAGCAACGAACTGAACCTTGCAGGAGCCGGTAGCGCCGGTGGGATTTGCTGCGGTTGCGGGAGTAGCAGCAACAAATTCGCTGGTTTCTACGTTAAGAGTTGCTGTGGGGTAGGCTGCGGCAAGAGCCTTATAGCCGTCGGTGTCCTTAACAGCGGCAGCGATGTCATTAGCATCTTTTGCAGCGGCAAACAGCGAAGAATCAAGAGTCAGCTTGTCGAGCTCTGCGAGGATATCGGTAACGATTTCCGCGTCGGTCTTGTCGGGAGTTGCGACAGAAAGGTTAACGGTGATACCTTCAGCTGCAAGAACCTTCTTGGAGTAAGCCATGAGCTTAATGGGGGTTTTGTTGGTTGCGTATTGGGTAAGGTTAAGATCGGAAACATCCTTATGAACATATGAGCTTGCATTGGTGCCGGAATACTCGGTTGTGGAAACGAGAGTACCGGTGCCTTCTTCACCTATTTTAAGGTCGTAAGCGAGGGTAGCTTTGCTCAGGTCGGTACCGAAAGGAACAACGATGTTCCAGGTGTTTTCGCCGTCAACCTTGGTTGTGGTTGCGTTTTCAACACCGTTAAGACCGGTAATGTTGAGCGTATAGGTAGCTACAGCGCTGCTGGGGGTAACGTCGCAGGTATAAGCCTCTGCGGTAGCCTGATCCTTGAAGAAGCCAATGTCGTAAACATAGGTAACGTAGTCAGCATCGTTAAAGGCAGAAGTGTTAATGTTAGGAATGTCGATACGGGAACTGGTGCAGTTGGCAAGAGTACCGGACCAAGTGCTGTGATAGACCGTGGACTTTTCGCCGTTGTTTTCTATCGTAATGTTGCCGGAGGTAACGGAAACACCAACGGTCCAAACGTGAGCACTTGCGCCGGAGGTTCTGGGTTGGCCATCCTTGTCGGTAACCACAGACTTATAGGTTACGCGGAGAACGGGGTAAGCTGCGTTGTTAAACTCGGCGGGCCAAGTGATATTGATTTGGTTGTCGAAGCAAGTGCTGTCATAATTGCCCAGACAGGTAAATTTGAGAGCGCCTTCAGTGGCGTCGTAAACGATATCGCCGCATGTGGGGTTAACGGTAGCGTCGATGGTCGCCTGATCGTCAAAACAGATAAATGCGCCGATACCTGCATCAGCGTTTTCCGTAACGACGGTCGCGCTTACTCCCAGCATTGTTGCTACAACGAGCAGCAAAGACAAGGTGAGTAAAGCCAGAGTCTTTTTCATGGTGGAATCTCCTTTTCTTTAAGAAATTTTTTTGAGCAACGGCAAAAAAGCGTCAATTGCTCTTATACATTATAAATTATATCACGCATTGCAACAAAAAGCAATAGGTATTTTACATTTTTGTTACAATTGCACATAAACATTTAATTCATTTGTGCAATATTACGGTCGTATTTTGTATAAACGCGGCGAGGCATTTTTTCGGTGGTGAAGCCGCATGTGTAAGCTCCCCTGTGTAGGCTCCCCTGT
>CAYWMF010000085.1:0-6515 GCA_964459175.1 uncultured Oscillospiraceae bacterium | reverse complement strand
CTGAGCGTCGATTCGTTTTACGAAATGATCGGTGCCGCGCCGAACGAAAGCCTTAAAAATTCCAACGCGGGAAAAATTATCACGGACTTCTGGTGGTATATTTTATGCCCGATAGATAAAAGTTTATGCACCGAGCTTGAACCCGGTGAAACTTACGAACTCATCTTTCCGCATTCCTCCGAGCAGCGCATAACCTTTACGCTTGAGGCAAAGGCTTCGCAGACCGACCGCGACACTGCGGTGCTGGTTTTCAAGACGCTTGCCGAGCCCGAAAATTTTGATTTTACCCGCAGTCAGGAAATTCAAATCATAAAGCGCAGCTACACCGGGCTTAAAATCCCCAAGTCATCCCTACGTATACTCGATGGCTGCGAGGGCGTGTACGTGCTAAAGGGCACAGAGGTGATTTTTAAGCGTGTGGAGCGGATTTTTGAAAGTGAGGGCTATTATCTTATCGACACCGTCGCGCCGGAGCTGAAAAATCAGAGCGAAACGGAAATCATAGAAGAAGAATACGATTACCTTGCGCTGTACGATGCGGTAATCACAAAAGGCAAGGATTTATACAACGGAAAGGTGGTTAAATAAAATGACCGTCGAAGAGAAAAAGCAACAGATTAAAGAAAACATCGAAAGGATAAAGACCGAGATCGGCAACCGCGACGTAACGCTTCTTGCGGCAACCAAAACCAACCCGCCTGAACTTATTAATTACGCTATACAGTGTGGTATAACCGATATCGGCGAAAACCGCGTCCAGGAGCTTCTCGACAAGTACGACGCCATCGACAAGGAAAACGTGCGAATCCACTTCATCGGCGCCCTGCAAACCAACAAGGTCAAATACATTGCGGACAAGGTCTGCATGATCCAGTCGGTAGACCGCATTGCCCTCGCTCAAGAAATCGATCGCCGCTGTAAGGTGCTCGGCAAGGTGATGGACGTGCTGGTCGAGGTGAACATTGGCGAGGAGGAAGCCAAGTCGGGTGTCAAACCACAGGAGTTGGAAAACATGTTGCGAGAAATTTCACAATACGGTAACATTTCTGTAAAAGGTTTGATGTTCATTCCACCGATATTTAAAAATATTGATGAACAAACCTATTATTTAAGTAAAATTAAAAATTTGTGTATTGACATTCGTGATAAAAATATAGATAATATATATATTCATGTACTTTCGTTTGGAATGACAAACGATTATCTTGCCGCAATGGACTACGGCTCAAATATGATAAGAATCGGTTCGGGCATTTTCGGTGCCCGCGACTACTCACAAAACAAATAAAATTTCGGAGGCACAACATGAGTTTTATTAAAAAAATGCAAGATTTGATTTACACACAGGATAACGACGGCGAAAACGTGCAGGACGATTACGAAACCAGCTTTTACGACGATGATCAGCCTGCCGGCGACACCGTGCCCAACAATAACACCCGCACTTTCAATGATCGCGCCGAGGACAGCCGCGCAACCTCGAATGTCAATATGACCAGCGGAACCTCCATCGAAATGAAGGTTATCCGCCCTGAAAAGCTTGACAGTGTAACCCAAATTGCCGATTATCTCACTTCCAGAAACACCGTTTTGCTCAACCTTGAGGGCACCAACAAGGAAACAGCCAGACGCTTGCTCGATTTTCTCAACGGCGTTGCATATGCCGTCGGCGGCAAGCTCAAAAAGGTTGCCAACAGCACATTTGTAATCACCCCCTCGAATGTGTCGATTTCCGGCGAGCAGATTTCCGACACTGCCGATCACGACGCCATATAGTACATAAAACGCATTTGGCTTTACTTTAAGGACGCATATGTATTACGTGCTTGTTATCCTTGTCAAAGCGCTGGATATTGCCCTTTCGGCAATGTGGCTTTTGATGACTATACGTGCAATTCTCTCGTGGTTGCCCGATTTTGATAACGCCTTTACGGACTTTGTTTTCGGCGTTACCGAGATTGTGATTTCTCCGATACGGGCGCTTCTCGAAAAATTCGACATTATGCAGGGCTTGCCGATAGATATGTCGTTTATGTTCGCATACATGCTGATAATTTTCATCCAGATGCTTCTGCCGAGCTTTTAGCCTATGGAGAAAAATTTACTTGCCAACAGAATTTCGGACGCCGTTTACAACGCACGTGAAAAATACATGACATGTACGTTCGGCTTCTATGACGAAAAAGAACAAAATTTATTACTCGAAATAATTAAGCCTTTGAATTTTCAGGATTATATGTTTTGGGGCGGATATCCGGATGCCGAGCGCAAATGCCTCGGCATTTTTCCGGGTGCGCCGTCAACGGAAGATTTCCCCATATCGTTCATAAAAATCACCGCGGATAAATTTTCCTCGCTTTCGCACCGCGACTGTATGGGCGCGCTGCTGGGAAGCGGTATAAAGCGCGAAATTTTGGGCGATATTTCTCTGATCGACGACCGCACGGCATACGCCGCACTGTATAATGCCAACGACATGGCGCGCTATATTTGCGGCGAGATCACCAAAATAGGCCGCGCAACCGTAAAATGCTCGCCTATGCCGGACGGCTTTGTTCCGGATATTGTCAGAGCCTTCGAGCTCTTTTCATTCACGGTCTCCTCTGCCCGACTTGACAGCATAGTTGCCGGTGCGGCGCGTACCTCGCGCAGTATTGCCGCAAAGCTTATCGCCGAGGGCGAAGTAACCCTAAACCATCAGGTTACCGTAAGACCGGACGTTTCTCTTAAAAGCGGCGACGTTTTTTCGGTGCACAGAAAGGGCAAATTTGTGCTTCTGGAGGACGGCGGCCTGACAAAGAAGGACAAAATTCGAATAAATGTCAAAAAATACCTATAATCCAATATAACCCAATTTTGAAAGGAACGTAGTATGATACCTCCGCATGAATTAAAAAACAAAACGTTCACTGTCGGCTTTCGCGGCTATAACCCCGCCGAGGTTGACGAGCACATCGAATTTCTGATCGAAAAATACACCGAGCTTTACAAGGCCAACCTTGAGCTTGACAAGCAGCTTTCCGACGCCAAGGAGCGCCTCGAGCAACTGAGCGACGAGGAGGAGGCAATCCGCAAAACCCTTGTAAAAGCGCAAAAAATGGGTGAAGCCATTGTTCAGCAGGCGCAGGAAAAGGCAGACAACGTAATTCTCAAAATCCGCGAGCGCAGTGAAGAAATCATCGGCGAAACCGAAAAGAAGCTGGCAGCCGAAAAGGACGCCATCATAAAGCTTCGCACCGGTGCGGACGAATTCCGCGACAAGATTTTCGCATTGTACGTCGAACAGCTTAAATTTATAAAGGAAAGCCAAGGTGGCGAGGCTCAAGACGTTGCCGACAGCATACCCGAGGGCAAAGAGCTGACAAAGCAGCTGCTCAACATCGAAAAGGACGAAAGCTACGACATAACCGAGCCCGAAGCCGCCCCCGCCGAGGAAAACGGCGAACCCGAACAAGAATAAAATAATACACATATATTAAGGAGCAAATAATCATGGCCTCTGAAAAAAAAGATTACGCCGGCACGCTTAATTTACCGGTAACCTCTTTTCCCATGCGTGCCAATCTTCCGCAAAAAGAGCCGGAGATACAGAAAAAATGGGAAGAAGAAAAGCTTTACGACACTCTGATGCAGAAAAATGACGGTAAGCCGCTGTTCGTTCTGCACGACGGTCCGCCCTACGCCAACGGCGATATTCATATCGGCCACGCGCTCAACAAAATTATCAAAGACTTCGTTATAAAAAATAAGAATATGAGCGGCTACAAGGCACCCTACGTTCCCGGCTGGGATACGCACGGCCTGCCCATCGAACTGCAAATGATAAAGAAGCACAATGTCAACCGCAACGCCACCGACCCGGTAAAATTCCGCGCATTGTGCACCGAATTTGCACAGAATTGCGTTAACAATCAAAAAACGCAGTTCCTCCGCCTGGGTTCACTTGGCGATTATGAGCACCCGTACCTCACCCTGCACAAGGAATTCGAGGCAAAGCAGATCGAAATTTTCGGTGAAATGGCCGAAAAGAAGTACATCTACAAGGGCATGAAGCCGGTTTACTGGTGTGCACACGATGAAACCGCGCTGGCCGAGGCTGAAATAGAATACAGCGACGACCCCTGCGATTCCATTTACGTAAAATTCGCCGTAACCGACGACAAGGGCAAATTTGCCGAGCTTAAGGGCGAAAAGATTTACTTTGTAATTTGGACCACCACAACCTGGACGCTGCCCGGCAACATGGCTATCTGCGTCGGTCCGGATTTTGAATATTCCGTAATGAAGTACGGCGACGAGTGCTACGTCCTCGCAACCGAGCTCATCGCCTCCACCGAAAAAGCCGCCGGACTTTCCGACGGAAAATGCTTGGCTAAATTCAAGGGAAGTGACCTTGAATTTATCGAATGCGCTCACCCGTTCATCGACCGCGTTTCGCCCGTTATCGTGGGCGATCATGTCAGCCTTGACAGCGGTACCGGTTCGGTTCACACCGCGCCCGGCCACGGTCTGGAGGACTATCAGGTATGCCTGAAATACAAGAATTTAAAGGATAATATTATCGTCCCCGTCGATTCAAAGGGTCGCCTCAACGAGCTGGCCGGCAAATATAACGGTCTGCCGGTTGCCGAGGCAAATGTTGAAATACTCAAGGATATTCGCGAAAGCGGCGCGCTTTTGGCGGTTGAAAAAATCGTCCATCAGTATCCGCACTGCTGGCGTTGCAAGAGCCCGATAATTTACCGCGCCACCGAACAATGGTTCTGCTCGGTAGACGGCTTCAAGGACGAAGCGCTTTCGGCTATAAAATCGGTTAAATGGATTCCCGATTGGGGCGAACAGCGCATTGAAAACATGGTTCGCGACCGTGCCGACTGGTGCATTTCGCGTCAGCGTATTTGGGGCGTTCCGATTCCGATATTCTACTGTGCAGACTGCCACAAGCCGATAATTTCCAAGGCCACAATAAAGGCGGTTGCCGACCTCTTCAGAAAAGAGGGCTCCGACGCTTGGTACAAATACACCCCCGAGGAAACTCTGGGCGATTTGTGCGTATGCGACTGCGGCTGTCACAAGCTTGAAAAGGAAACCGATATCATGGACGTATGGTTCGATTCCGGTTCCTCCTACGCTTCGGTTCTCGAAAGAGCAAACCATCAGTTCCCCGCTGATTTATATATTGAAGGCAACGACCAGTACCGCGGTTGGTTCCAGTCTTCACTGCTCACCTCTGTCGCAACACGCGGAGTTGCGCCGTACAAGGCGGTCATCACTCACGGCATGACGGTTGACGGCGAGGGCAAAAAGATGTCCAAGTCTCTGGGCAACGGTATCGACCCGCTTCAGGTTACAAAGGAATACGGTGCCGACGTACTGCGCCTGTGGGTTTCCAGCGTTGACGTTACCGGCGACCAGCGTATTTCAAAGGATATTTTGAAGCAGCTGTCCGAAATATACAGAAAAATCAGAAATACAATTCGTATTCTGCTTGCCAATGTCGGCGAGGGCGAAAATGCGTTCAACCCCGACACCGATATGGTCAAGTACAACGATATGGTTGAAATCGACAAGTGGGCGCTTTCGCGCTTGAACGGTCTTGTCGAGCGTGTACGTACCTATTACGACAATTATACCTTCCATTATATATATCACGACATTCACAATTTCTGCACCATCGATATGTCAAAGCTCTACATTGACATTACCAAGGACAGAGTTTATGTCGAAAAGTCCGATTCGCCCGCGCGCCGTTCGGCTCAAACCGCAATGTATATCATCGCCAACGCGCTCACCCGCCTGATTGCGCCTATCCTCTCCTTCACAGCCGAGGAAACCTGGATGCACATGGCTCACACCGCCGGCGAGGATAAGCAAAGCGTATTTTTCAACGACCTGCCGAGCGTAAATCCCGAATATACAAACGCGGCGGTTGAAGAAAAATATAACCACCTGTTCGATTTCCGCGACGATGTTATGAAAGCTCTCGAAAGAGCGCGTGCCGACAAAACAATCGGCAAATCGCTCGAGGCTAAAATCACCGTCTACGGCAAAAGGGACAGCGATGTAATGGCTCAGTTCGAAAAATTCAAGGATATGCTTTCCACTGTGTTCATCGTTTCGCAGGTTGAGCTTTCCTACGACGCGGCTCCGGCCGACGCATTCAACGAAACCGACAGCGGAATTGCCGTAAAGGTTGCTCCGGCTGACGGTGAAAAATGCGCACGTTGCTGGATGTTCGTCACCAAATACGACAAGGACGAGGCCGGCCAGGCTATTTGCCACCGTTGCCGCGACATTATCAACGGATAAAACTTAAAATTTCAGGGAGAGCAGATGTTAGCTACATTAATAATCCTCGCAGTAATCATTTTCGACCAGGTAACAAAATATTTTGCAGTAACACTGCTCGCCCCTATCCGCAGTTACCCGATATTAGACGGAGTTTTCGAGCTCCATTTTGTCCGTAACCGCGGCGCCGCCTGGGGAATACTGGCAGACAGCAGATGGGTATTTAT
>CAYWMF010000084.1:0-6566 GCA_964459175.1 uncultured Oscillospiraceae bacterium | reverse complement strand
TCTCCATATAGTGCAAACGGGAATGTGAAACCATTCCCGTTTACGTAGTTATTCTGTTTTTGAAACGAATTATAACAAATTATTTAATGTACTTTGCAACGATTGCGTCAATGGTGCCATCAGCGGTAAGAGCCTCGATAGCGGCATTGAGCTCGTCAAGAAGAGCGGTGTTGTCCTTTGCAACGCAGATAGCATAGTCCTCGTCGGCATATGCGGTTTCAAGGATTACAAGGCCTTCGTTTGCGGAAACAAGCGCCTTTGCAGGCTCGTTGTCAATGATTACGCAGTCAACCGAGCCGCCTGCCAGAGCAAGAACAGCCTCGTTGCCGTTGGAATACTGAACAACATTTTCAGCGCCGAAGTCGTCGGTGGAATAAGTATCACCGGTGGTACCCAGCTGAACGCCTATCTTGTAGGAAGCGCCCTCTGCGTACAGATCGTCAACGGTGGTGATGGGGGAACCCTCTTTAACGATGATAGACTGAACGCCGGAAGCATAGCTGGAAGTGAAGTTTACGCTCTCGAGTCTTTTTTCGGTAACGGTCATGCCGGCCATACCGAAGTCAACGGAGCCTTCCTGAACTGCGGTAAGAATGGAGTCGAACTGCATGTCGGAAATCTGAAGGGTTTTGCCCATTTTTGCGGCAATTGCTTCAGCAATTTCGGCATCGATACCTACAATCTTTTCGCCCTCATAGTATTCATAGGGCTTGAAGTAAGCGTTGGTAGCCATGATGATAACGCCGTCGTCCTCGGTGGTGTCATCGGGAGTCTGAGCGTCGTCGGGGGTCTGGTTGTCGTCAGCATTCTGCTGATTGTCGTTCTGAGCCTCGCCGCCTACGTTTACGTCATCGGCGTTATTGTTGCAGGCAACAAGCGCGAAGGACATGAGAAGTGCTAAAGTGAGTATGAGCGCTAAAACTTTTGTTTTCATGATTTTTTCCTTTCATATCATAAGATATAATTCGTTCCTATATATCATACCACAATATCGTCGAGAAATCAATACCTTTTGGTCATATTTTTAAATTTTGGTTAAAATGTATAGATTTTATTTTCCGATGATTAAATTTGCGGTATCGCGGGCGATAAGCAGCTCTTCGTCGGTCGGTATTACAAAAACGCGCGTTTTGGCGTTTTTTGCCGAAATATCCACGTTATTTGACTGCAAAACCGTTTCGCTGTTGAGCTTGCGGTCAATCGAAATGCCGAAAAACTCCATTCCGTCGCACACCCTTTCGCGCAAAAGAGCGCGGTTTTCGCCGATGCCGGCGGTAAATACGACGGCGTCCAGCCCATTCATGGCGGCGGTATACGCGCCGATGAGCTTTTTGATTTGATAGACCAGAATGCTGAGGGCAAGCTCGGCCTTGTCGTTGCCGTCCAGCATTGCACCCTCTAAGTCGCGGCAGTCGCTGGCCAGCTCGCTAACGCCCAAAAGACCGCAGTTCTTGTTGAGAAAGCTGTTCATTTCAGACGGTGACATGTTTAATTTATCCATCAAAAACGTAACGATTGCCGGGTCGATACTGCCGCACCGCGTGCCCATTATCAAGCCGTCAAGCGGCGTAAAGCCCATCGAGGTGTCGATAACCTTGCCGCCCTTTATCGCTGAAACGGAGGAGCCGTTACCGAGGTGGCAGGTGATGATTTTGGTACTTTCTGCGGGCTTATCCAGCATTTTAAGAGCCTGCGAGGTGACATAGCGGTGCGAGGTGCCGTGAAAGCCGTAACGGCGGATTTTGTACTTTTCCGCCAGCTCGGACGGTATCGGATAGGTGTACGCCTCGGGCGGCATGGTGGCGTGAAAAGCCGTATCGAAAACCAAAACCTGCGGGGTTTGCGGCATAACCTCCATACAGCCGCGTATGCCCATAAGGTGCGCCGCCGTGTGAAGCGGGGCTATATCAAGGCATTTTTCAAGCTTTTCGATAACCTCGTCGTTTACAATTACCGATTCGGAAAAATACGAGCCGCCGTGGACTATTCGGTGGCCGACGGCGCCGATTTCGTTCATGGATTTTATGCAGGTTGCGGTGAGTGTTTCGACTAAAATTCTGACGGCTTCGGCATGGTTTGGCATATTAACATTGCGGGTCAGGGTGTCACAGCCGGGCATTTTGTGCGTTATACAGCCGTCGATGCCGATGCGTTCACAATTGCCCTTGGCTATCAGGCGCGAGGTGTCGGAATCAAGCAGCTGATATTTGAGCGACGAGCTTCCGGCGTTGATTACGAGTACAAGCATTTTTCTTCCTTTCGGGAACCTTTGTCCCTGCTTTTAAGTCATATATATGTTTTTGTTTTATCTGACAGTTTATTATATAACAATTATGCGATTTTGTCAAGTGTTTGCTAATGTTTACAATTCGGCGTTGAATATATAATATTTGTGTGCTACAATGTTACGGAAGAGAGGTTTGGTATATGAAAAAAATGATTTTGTCGGCGCTTTTGTGCGCCGTGTTGGTTTTATCCGCGTCCGCCGCAACGAAGGCGGAGGTTGTTCAAAAATGGAAGGAGCTCAAGCCTGCCTTTTTCGAACTGGAGCCGTATGTCGTTTCGCCCAAGGGTGAGGACGGCTGGCTTGAGGGCGAGCTTAAGAGCGGCTTTATCGACGACGGCTTGAATTATCTCAATTTCTGCCGATTTTTGGCAGGCGTTGAGAGGGTCGGATATAATGCCGAAAATAACAAAAATATGCAAAAGGCGGCGCTTTTGTACAGTAATGCCGTATTTTCCGACGCCGAGCAAAAGCCGTTCGGCATGACGGACGCTTTTTATACGGCGGCGTATAGTATGCTTAAAAATTCATATACGACCTTCGGCTTTGATAATCTTGACCAGTCGGTCGGCGGCCTTGTTAACAGCCGCGGCAAAAATATGATTGATGTCGCGCCGCGTGCCGCGCTTCTTTCACCGAGCGGCAAGAGCGTCGGCTTCGGCTTTTATGACGGCTATACCGCGGTGAGCGTTGATTTTTCCGACGATAGCGCAGAATATGACTTTATTTCATGGCCGAGCAAGGAGGCTTTCCCGACGATGCTTCTGAAAAGCAGTCTGCCGTGGAGCGTAACCCTCAATCCGAAGCATTATTCCGTGCCGGAGCTCGAAAATATTCAGGTTCGGCTGGAAAATACCAAAAATAAGCAAGTCGTCGAGCTTAACGCAGTCGGTGAATACAGCTATTTCAACGATACCGCCGAATATATGAGCGTCAATCCCGAGGCGTATACCGTCATTTTCAAGCCGGAAAATAAGCTTATGGATTCATGGCTGGCACAGGAAAATTTCGATGTCAGAGTAACTCTGTTCGGCATATACACCTCCGACGGACAGGAAACCTCGCTTCAATACACGGTGAATTTTTTTGACATGGACACCGCCGTTCTGGCGGGATATTCCGATGCTTCGAGCATCGCGCCGCACCATAAAACCGCTGTTGCCGAGCTTTCGGCTTCGGATATTTTCGTCGGATATTCCGATGGAACCTTCCGTCCGCAGGATACCGTCACACGCGCAGAATTTGTTGTGGCGCTGCTCAGATATATGAATATAGCACCGACGGACGGCAATGCAAGCCGTTTTTCGGATGTCACCGCGGATTACTGGGCGGCGGGCTATATCAATAAAGCGGCACAAATAGGCGCTGTTAACGGTACAGACCCGGGAATTTTCTCGCCCGAGGACGTGATTACCTCCGAGCAGGCAATGAAAATCGTAACGGTTGTAAAGGGCTTCACCGCCACGATGCAGCTTGAGGAAAGCGGCGGCTATCCGTACGCTTACTATAACCTCGGCTACGAGCTCGGACTTATGGATTATATTGACGATAACGACAATTTCGAATATGTGCTGACCCGCTCCGACGCGGCGCAGATACTCTATAATTCGTCGATTATAACCGCATTTTGGAGCGAAAAATATTACGACAGCACCATAGTGTGGCACCGCGACCGCAGTGGAAAGGGCTACGGATATTATTCGTTTGTGAAGTTTTTGCAGTAATATAGACAATAAAAAATCTCCGCAAATTTTGCGGAGATTTTTATTTATTCCGAAACCTTTGTAATATCCGCACCGACGGCACGGAGCTTTTCGATAATATCCTCGTAGCCGCGCTCGATGTGATAAATTTCGTCTATTTCGCTTTTGCCGTCGGCGGCAAGAGCGGCAATTACCATGGCAGCGCCGGCGCGCAAATCCACTGCGCGAACCTTTGCGGGGGTCAAAGCGGCAACGCCGGTTACTTCGGCGGTGGTTTTTTCAACGGTTATGGAAGCGCCCATGCGCTTGAGCTCCTCGACGTACCTAAAGCGGCTTTCCCATACGCCCTCTGTGAGGGTGGAAACGCCGTTTGCCAAACATAGAAGCACGCACATTTGCGGGTTCATATCGGTCGGGAAGCCCGGATAAGGCAGGGTTTTGACGCTTACATTGCTCAGCGCGGTGTTTTTGTCAAGGTATACCGTGACAGCCTCGTCCTCTTCCTCAATGACTGCGCCCATTTCCGAAATTTTGGCCGAAATTGATTCAAGGTGCTTGGGGATTACATTGTTGATTTTCAGCTTTCCGCCGGTGGCAGCCGCAAGAACCATGTATGTTCCGGCCTCGATCATGTCTGGAATTATGGCATATGTCGTTCCGTGAAGCACATCCACACCTTTAATTTTGATAACACCGGTTCCCGCGCCGCTTATTTGAGCGCCGCAGGCGTTGAGAAAGTTTGCGGTATCGACTATGTGCGGCTCATGTGCGGCATTTTCGATTATCGTGATGCCTTTGGCCTTTACCGCCGCAATCATTATGTTGATGGTAGCGCCGACAGATACAATGTCCATGTAAATCGAGGTGCCTACAAGACATTTGTCCGGGTCGGTGGTGGCGTCAATATGCTTTTTGTTGACCGTTACAACGTCGGCACCCAAGGCGTCAAAGCCCTTTATGTGCTGGTCGATGGGGCGCGTGCCGAAGTCACAGCCGCCCGGGCAGTCAACTGTCGCCATACCGAAACGCGCCAGCTCGGCACCGATAAGGTAGTAGGAAGCGCGCATTTTGCCGACAAGCTCTTGAGGAGTTAGCTCGGGGTTTATATCGGTGGAATCTATTTCAACGGTATTTTTGTCAAGATATTTGATTTGAGCGCCCATTGCCTCAAGAATATCAAGCGATATTCTTACGTCACTGATGTCGGGCACATTTTCAATTGTTACCTTGCCCTCAACCAGAATGCTGGAAAGTATTATTGGAACAGCGGCGTTTTTCATACCGGAAACATGTATTTCTCCGTTGAGTGGTTTGCCACCGTTAATGACGTATTTATCCATGAAGTGGTTAGGAACCTTCCTTTCGGTTACAGTATTAACAATTATATATGATTAATGAAAACAAACAATAAATAAACTTTGCCGGATTTGTTAAATTTTACTGCCTTTCGTATCCGCTTACGCCGTCGAAAACCTTTTGCTTGTCGTCGTCATACGCAATTTGCCATGACGGAATAAGAAAATATTGGTTTTCGTCCGAGCGAACCGGATAGTAAATCATTTGAATATCATTAATAATTATATCCTTTTCGTCCAGCAGAAACAGCGCATTCGGGGCGTCGATATAGCTTTGAGAATAAGCGGACTCAATCGCGTCGAAGATATATTTGCCGGAAAGATATGTCAGTATTTCGTTGTCAAACACCATGACTGCTATGCCATCGTACAGCGGCAGACCGTTGAACAAAAGCTGAATGTAAACGACCTTTGCACCGTCCTGCGAAAGCTGCCCTTTTATGCGGTAGGAAATTTTGTCCGTACCGACATTGGCAGTAAGCCTTTTGAAGGCGGCTTTGACATTTTTCGAAGCGCTTCTGTCCGCCACGGAAAGTTCATTCGGCGGTGTCGGCGATGCGGGCGAGGCGCTGTCACGGTTTTCAAGCAAGCCGTATTCCGCCCGTCCGTTGTCGAAAAAGCTGAGATAGGCGTTGTTTGACTGGTATGTCATGCCATCCGGCAGGCTGTATTCCGCGACGACATCGCCGAGAAAGCTTTCGGCGGCCTTTAGGCGTATTTCGGTCGAGCAGTCGAGCAAAATTACGCTTTGAGTGTATCTTTGGGCGGGTATTTGCTGTTTTTCAACGTATATCTCTCGCTTTTCCAAGGCTTTTGCGGATTCCTCCAGCATTTCGTCCGAAAGATAGGAGTTTGCGGACTTCGCCAGCAGAATGTTTATCAAAAGAAAAATATTGACTGCGGCTAAAAGTATGGTTAAAAAGCTTTTGATTTTCGAGCTGTTCATGTTATTTTGTCCTTTGTTACGTCACTGCGATCCAGCCGACAGTCGCAGTTGAGCCGCCGGCCGAAACTACGTAACCTATTTTGTAGTCGTTGACGTATTTGTCATCGGGGATATCCGTGGCGCTGAATGCCACCTCGGGTGAAATAAGGCTCACGCGGCGCACGGAATTGCGGTAAAAGCTGTAGGTCGGAATATGTGCCCGAACCACAGAGCTTTTGCTGATTTCAAGAGTTATTTTGTCCAGCCCGTAAAACGGAATAGAATCGTAGCTGTAGGTG
>CAYWMF010000083.1:0-6730 GCA_964459175.1 uncultured Oscillospiraceae bacterium | reverse complement strand
CGCCTGCACCGGCTCCTCAGTCGGCGTTTCGAAGGCGTACAATCGCAGTGAACTTAAAATCGCGCTTGTCAAGGCGGCCGAATTCTGTGCCAAGGTTCTGGTTGAAGAATTTATCGACGGTCGCGAAATCGAGCTGGCGGTTCTTGAAACCTCCGAAAACGAGTTCATCATTTCACGTTGCGGCGAGGTTAAGCCGGGCAGTGACTTTTACGATTACGACGACAAGTACAAAAACGGCGTTTCAACCACCGAAATTCCCGCAAATATCCCAGACGATATTGCCGAAAAGCTTCGCGATACGGCGAAAATGATTTTCTGTGCGCTCGACTGCCGCGGCTTTGCGAGATGCGATTTCTTTTTGCGCGGAGATGAAATTGTGTTCAACGAAATTAACACGCTTCCCGGCTTTACCAAAATCAGTATGTACCCACGCCTTATCTGCGATGTGGGCATAAGCTACACCGAGCTTATCACCCGCCTTATTGAATTCGCCATAGCATCAAAGTAACAGTCAGGGTAAAATTTATTATAAGTTATGAAGAAAAATGTTAATATTCGCATAAAAGAAATATGGCATAATAATATTGACGAGGAGTTTTTCGACCTGCCCTTGGACGAAGAAAGCGAAGAGTTCTGTGTCGAGCTTTTTTCGCAAATGAGCCAACCTATCGGTACGCCGCAAGTCGAATTCACCACCTGCGGCGTTCTTGAAAAGCGGCGCGACGGCATTTCGATTACATACGAGGAAAGTGAATTGACCGGAATGCAGGGCGCCGTGACACAATTTTTCATTTCCAAGGACGGCAGTGTCAGCATGGCCAGAAGCGGAGATTTTCCGCTGAATTTGGTATTTGAAAAGGACAAAAATTATATTTGCCCGGGCGATGACGGTCCCGCGCTGGTAACAACCAGGGAGCTGAGAAATTCGATTTCGGAAAACGGCGGCTCGCTGGATATATCATACACCGTCAACGTCGGCGGCAGCACCACCGAACAAAACGAATTCAACATAGACATTATATAGTAAACAACGGAGGAAAACATGAGAAAATTCAAAAGAATCTGTGCGCTGTTCTTAGCGGCCGGCGCGCTCACGGCAAACGCCCTGGCGCTCGGCGCCGAGATTCGCCAAATGCCGATAACCGGCGACACACCTGCCAGTGAGTTCATGAACGGATTGAATTGGCTTGATTCCTCCAAAAACGGATTTCAATCAAAAAAATTTGCCAAGATAGTCGAAACCGTCAGTGACGACTATTATTTCGGCATAACCTATGATGCCCTGTACGACACCGTTACCAACGGCAGTCTTATTCGCCTGCCACAAAACAATATTGATTTTATTTACACCTTGATGTTCCAAGCGCTGGACAAATTCAGCTACTATGTCCCGCCGGTGATAAACTCGCCGTTCGACGATCCGCATTATACCGGCTTCGGCGTGGTAATATACGACACCAAAAGAAACAAATACACCGCACTGGGTGAGGGGCTTTACATTGAGGAGGTTTACGCCGACTCCCCCGCCGACAAGGCAGGAATTCAGCCGCACGACAAGATCATTGCGGTTGACGGCGTAAAGGTCGAAAATCTTTCGCTCAACGCGCTCACGACACTGCTTTTCTCCTACAAGGACGAGGACCAATGCACCTTAACGCTTAAGCGCGGCGACGAGCTGTTGGATTTTGGCCTGCTCAAAGAAGAAATCCCGTCGAGCGAGCTGATGACCACATTTTTTCCACAGTATTCTACGGCAAAATTCGATATAAGTGCATTCAGTTCCTCCACGCTGTCCACGCTTTTCGAGCAAGCGCTTAAGGAAACCTCCGAGGCAGGCTATAAATATCTGATAATCGATCTGCGCGACAATCCCGGCGGCGTAGTTGATTACGCCATGAAAACCACCGATTTGCTGATAACTGAGGAGCACAGTCTTTTCACCTTTAAGGCAAAGGGCGATGTTCCGTTTATGGATTACACCTCCGATGCGGCGGGCTACACCTTTGATAAAATTATCATTATGGTCAATGCGAACACCGCCAGCGCCGCCGAAGCGATGACAATATCGCTGAAATCGCTCTCCGACGCTATAATTGTCGGCACAAAAACCTACGGCAAGGAAATCGGTCAGGTTATTCACGCGCTGGAGGACAATTCATATTTTGCGGTAACCACCATCAAGGGCTACGGTCCCAAGGGTGAGGACTACAACACCATCGGCATTGAGCCGGACCACACGGTGGACAACAAAACCGTGCTATTTGCCCTGCCCGACGGCTACAAACCGCTTACCGCCGAACAGCTTGAAACGATAAGGGATGGCGGCGACAGCGACGCGATTCTTGCGCTTGAACAGCGCTTCAATCTTTTGAACCACCTGCCCGACAAATACGTTGACGGCGTATACGACGAAAATCTTGACGCCTGCATTAAAATACTCCAAATAAATCAGGGCGTGGAATTCGGCACATTACAGCCTGAGCTGCTCACCTATCTTGACAAAACCATCGAGGGCTACCTCGGCTCCGCTTCACAGCCGGAGGACAACCAGCTTGACTTTGTAATGGACATGATAAAGGCCGAAATAGCCGCGCAGAGGTAAGTATGAACATTAAATTTGACAAAATATCGGTGCTGGACGGCGCCACCGGAACCAATCTTATTAAAAGCGGTATGCCGCAGGGCGTGTGCCCCGAGGAATGGATTCTCGACCACCCCGACGTGGTCGAAAATCTGCAATGCGACTACATAAACGCCGGCTCCGACATTATTTACGCGCCGACCTTCGGTGCGAATTCAGCGGTTCTGTCGCGCTTCGGACACGGCGACAAGGTTGAGGATTTCAACCGCCGCCTGATCGAAATTTCAAAATCCGCCCGTCAAAAATGCGGCAAATCCGTGCTTATCGCGCAGGATTTATCCCCGACCGGGCTGTTTATGAAGCCGTTCGGCGATTACACCTTCGAGCAGATCGAGGATATTTATTACGAGCAGGCTCTGGCCGGCGAAAAGGCAGGCGCGGATCTGTTCGTTATCGAAACCACCATTTCATTGGCTGAAGCTAAGGCCGCGCTTTCGGCAGTACGCCGCGCCGCGCCAGAAAAGCCTGTTTTTGTGACTGTCACGCTGGAAGCCGCCGGTCGAACCATCTCCGGCAACGGACTTGAAGCCTGCCTATTGACACTGTATTGCTGTGGGGCTTGTGCTTTCGGCATCAATTGTTCGCAGGGGCCGGTAGAAATGAACGAAAGCATAAAAGCAATTACCAAATATTCCGCTGTTATTCCGCTGATTGCAAAGCCGAATGCCGGCATGCCGCAGGATAACGGCAACGGCGAAAAGCTCTACTCTCTCACCGCCGACGATTTTGCCGCGGCGGCCGAGGACCTGATAAAAGGCGGCGTTACGGTTATCGGCGGCTGTTGCGGAACCAACGCCGAATATATTCAAAAGCTACGCGGCTTGGCGGACTCACTTAAGCCACAGCGCGCGGCGCATTGCGATATTTCGCGCCTGGTCTGCAACGAAAAGGACGTTTTCGAGCTTCCGGATGAAATCACCCTGCCCGACGCTGTCAACTGTAGCATAGACCTTGCCGACGCGATAATGGACGCCGAGGACAATGGTGATGAACTGATTCGCATTTTCATTGAAAAGCCCGAGGACTTGGACTATCTTATCGAATCTGCCTATCTCATCAACATGCCGCTGATGCTGAACGCCGCAAATTTTGAAACACTGGAAAGAGCGCTCAAGCTGTATATCGGCCGTGTGATACTTGACCCCGATGCCGACCTCACCGACGAGCAAAAAAGCCTGCTGATCAGCCGTTACAATCCGATAATACTGTAACAAACATTGTCAAAATGTAAAAAGAGCCTAACCTTGTATGCAAGGTTAGGCTTTTTTATTCCTGCGAAAGGCGGCGCACAAATTCGCGTATTTCACTGCCGACGGTGAGAACCTCGGCCTCAAATTCGCGGGCGCTCAGCCGCAAAATACCCGAATGGACGGCAGCATACTGCACCTGGCGATCGCCCGTCACGGCGCGCACGGTGTAATCCGGCCCCAGCTTGTGCATAAGCCTTTCGATATAGGCGTCTGCCGTTTCGTCCGGCTTGGTGTAAACCACATGAATTCCGTTCTTGTCAAACTCCTCGCCCATCCCCTCGCGCACACGATATGCGTCGAAAACCAGCGTTATTTCGGCCTTGGTATAGGCGGCGTAGTTAGCCAAAATATCCATCAGCGCATCGCGCGCATCCTCAAGGCTTTGCTGTGCCGTCGCCTTGAGATTTTCCCACGAATAAATTATGTTGTAGCCGTCTACAATCAGCATTCGGCGGTTAAGCACCTGATTTTTGGGCGACGGCTTTCGATGTGTTTTTTCCGCCGAAATCGTGCGCGCCTCGCTGTAGCGCTTGCGCCGAATCGGGCCGAACTCCTTGAGCATAATCGCTTCCAACTCTTCGTCGCTCAGGCTATATTTACGTGCCAGCACACGCGGCGTCGGAAGCAGGCTTTCCTTTTGAGCTTGGACATCTATATGCTTATATTTATCCACCTCATTCCAGGGCACCACAAAGCCCGCACCGTGGTCGCAAAAGACCGAATGCGGCGGATTTTCAAGGTCTGCCTGCGGGTCATATCCCGCCGCCGCAACGATTTCATCTTGATTATGACAAGGAAAATAGCCATCGGATATACAGTTCAGCCGCCCTTTTCCATGTGTATAAGAAATCACTTCCGCAGTATATTTATGCAATTCGGACACAGGTCCGCGGCCGACAATCACGCTGATTTCGCCGTCGGACGACTCTATATCGAACTGCGCCGACATCGTCTGCAAATCAGCCATTGCCCGGCCGACCGAAACGGACGGTAGCTCCAGCCGAAATTTGTAATACGGCTCTAACAGCACACAGCCCGCTTTCATAAGCCCCTGCCGCACGGCACGGCAAGCCGCCTCGCGGAAATCACCGCCCTCGGTGTGCTTTTGATGAGCGCGTCCGGCGATAAGCGTAATTTTGGTATCGGTCAGCTCGGCGCCGATAAGTGTGCCGCGGTGCTCCTTTTCGTAAAGATTGGACAAAATCAGTCGTTGCCAGTTGGTATCCGGCGAATTTGCCGGCAGGTCGGTATCAAAAATCAAGCCAGTTCCCTCCGGTAAAGGTTCCATCAACAGCTGAACCTCGGCATAATGCCTCAGCGGCTCAAAATGTCCCACGCCGACAGCCTCGGCGGCAATACGCTCCTTGTAAAGTATCCGCCCCGCGTCGAACACGCAATGTATCGAAAAGCGCTCGTGAATGAGATTGCACAAAAGGTCTGTTTGAATGTCACCCATAAGGCGCGCCTCAATCTGCGAAAGCTTGTCATTCCAGCACAAATGAAGCGACGGTTCTTCCTCCTCAAGCTGTTTGAGCAATGGAAAATACTTCATCGGGTCGCACCCTATCGGCAAAAGCACGCGGTAAGAGAGCACCGGCTCCAAAACCGGCTCGCCACCGTCGGTTTCACTGCCCAACCCCTGCCCCGCATAGGTCGCGCTGAGACCTGTCACAGCGCAAATTTCACCGGCCGCGGCACTGTCGGTCTGCTCGAATTTTTCGCCGGAATAAAGGCGAATTTGCGCTACCTTTTCGGCATAGGTCGCGCCGTCAGGCGTTGTGTAGCGTATTTCGTCGCGCACATTCAGCGCACCGGAATAAATTTTCATGTAGGTCAGGCGCGCACCCGTCGCGCGCGAAATTTTGTACACACGCGCACCGAATTCGCCGTTTTCGTAAATCGGCTGTAGGGTGTAGCACGTAAGCGCGTCCAACAACGTGCAATGCACGGCGGTATCTGCCTCAGCTGTCGCCGTTATACCCTCAAGCTTGAGCGCCGAGCCGAAAAAGCAGGGGAACAGCCGTCTGCGGCTTATCGCCGCGGCAATTTCATCATCGGTAATTTGGCCGTTTTCGGTATAGCTGTCCAGCATTTCCTCACATGTCATCGCCAGCTTTTCCCACAGTTCATGAGCGCTCATTCGCTCGAAAAAGGCGGCGCAATGCGGCGAAAGCGACTTCACAAGCTCGTTTTCGACCTCCTCGAGGCGGCGCGGACAAATATCGGTTTTGTTGACAAAAATAAAGGTCGGCACGCGGTATAGTTCCAACAACTGCCAAAGTGTGCGCGTGTGATTTTGCACACCGTCGGGCGCACTGACAACCAAAACGGCATAGTCCAAAAGGGACAGCGTGCGTTCGGTTTCAGCCGAAAAATCCACGTGCCCCGGTGTGTCAAGCAATATAAAATCGACGTCCCCATAGGAAAAGCGCGCCTGCTTTGAAAAAATCGTAATGCCGCGTTGACGCTCCATGGGATTTACGTCGAGAAATGTGTTTTTATGGTCAACCCGCCCCGGTGAGCGGATTTTGCCCGAAAGGTACAACAGCGCCTCGGACAGCGTGGTTTTGCCGGCGTCCACATGCGCAATAACGCCGATGGTAAGCTTTCTTCCCATGCCTGCCTCCTTGATACGTATATTCTAACATAAAACGCCGTGAAAGTCAATACAAAAATATTGCGCATACTTTTGTATGCGCAATTCAATTCTGATGGCAACCCCTCAGTCAGCCTACGGCTGACAGCTCCCCTTACACAGGGGAGCCTACAAGGGGGAGCCTCCCCTGTGCACGTGACTGCCGTCGCTTCTCCTGAAGCCTCCCCTGTGTAAGGGGAGGTG
>CAYWMF010000082.1:0-6822 GCA_964459175.1 uncultured Oscillospiraceae bacterium | reverse complement strand
GGTATTTGGTGGACTCGATGCGCGCCAACAATCACGACTTTACCAACAAGCTTCACGTAATTTTGGGGCTTATTCAAATGCAAATGTACGATGAAGCAACCTCGTATATCGAAAATATCACCTTTGTTCAGCGCGCCGCCATAAGCAAAATAATGTCGGCTATCGACGAGCCTGCGCTGGCCGCCCTGCTGATCGGCAAAACGGCGCGTGCCGCCGAGCTTAACGTCAAATTTATTCTGCGCGACGAAAGCCGTTATTCAAAGGCCGATATTTCACTGCCGACCGAAAGCCTTGTCAGCATTATCGGCAACCTTATCGACAACGCCTTTGACGCGCTCAACATGTCAGGCGTTTCGTACACGCGCGATAAAGAGCTGGAGCTGGGAATTTTCACCCACCCGGGCGCGCTGCTGATAACAGCGCAGGACACCGGCGTGGGAATACCCGAGGCAAATATTGAGCGAATTTTCGAAAAAGGCTTTTCCACCAAGGGCAATGGCCGCGGCACGGGACTTTACGCCGTACGCGCCATGATCGAGGGGCTCGGCGGTACTGTATCCGTCGAATCGCAGGAGGGCGCCGGAGCATGCTTTACCGTTCAAATCGGAGACAAGGAGTAGATATGTATAAGGTTCTGATTGTAGAGGACGACCCTATGGTCGCTATGATAAACGAGCAATATGTCGCGCGGCACGACGGCTTTGAGGTTGTCGGCAAATGCGGCGACGGCAACAGCGCGCTGGACTTTTTGGATAAAAACGCGGTGGACTTGATTGTAATGGACGTTTTTATGCCGTATACAGACGGCTTTGAAACACTGCGTCAGATACGCGAAAGGCAAATTCCGACCGATGTTATAATGGTAACAGCCGCCAACGAGCGCGATTCGCTGCGTGAGGCACTTCATCTGGGGGTTGTGGACTATCTTGTCAAGCCCTTTACCTTTGAGCGCTTCCGCATGGCGCTGGACAAATTCATTGCACAGCGCGACGCGCTGGAGGGACTGGAAAAGGTAAATCAAAAAAATATCGACTTTTTGATTGATAAATCCCGCAAAAATGCCGACGAGCTTCACCCGAAAGGCATACAGGACAAAACGCTTCAACTTATACTTGCGCACCTCGGCGACAAGGGCGGTCAATGGCTGACCGGCGACGAGCTTGCCGAAAGCACCGGACTGACCGGCGTAACCGTACGGCGATACATGAGCTATCTTATCGAAAAAGGCCTTGCCGAGGGCGATATGAACTACAGCACCGGTGGGCGGCCGAGTATGCTGTACCGCCCCACAAAATAGAAATGCAATTTAAGAGTAATACTCGCGTGCTTTAGCCGCCGAAAGCTTGTACCTCACAATATTTGCCGCGCCGAATATGCTATATTGAGGAGGTACATTTAACAGATGAACAACGCGATACTTTTGGCTTTTTTAGCGACCTGCGGCACTTGGGCGATAACGGCGCTGGGCTCCGCAACGGTAGCATTTTTCAAATCTCCGCGCGAAAAAGCGCTCAACATTATGCTGGGCTTTTCCGCCGGTGTTATGATTGCCGCCAGCTTTTGGTCGCTTTTGCAGCCTGCAATAGAGCGCGCCGAAAAGATCGGCACATTTCCGCCCTATGTCATAACCGCCATGGGTTTTCTTTGCGGCGGGCTGTTCATGTGGGCGTCGGACAAAACAATATCCATTATGCGGCGCAGGCAGGACAGCGCCGACACCGCACAAAGCAACCGCATAATAATGCTCATTTTATCAATCACGCTCCACAATATTCCCGAGGGGCTGGCGGTAGGTGTGGCATTCGGCGCGTTGCAAAACGGCAGCTTTAGTCCGGAAGCGCTGATGGCGGCAATTTCGGTTGCCGTGGGAATCGGCATACAGAACTTTCCCGAGGGCGCGGCTGTCTCGCTTCCGCTTCGCCGTGAGGGCTGTTCACGCTTCAAAAGCTTCACACTCGGACAGCTTTCGGGCATGGTAGAGCCGCCGGCGGGACTTATCGGTGCTTTACTGGTAACGCGCACCGAAGCGCTTTTGCCGTTTGCGCTGTCCTTTGCGGCGGGCGCCATGATATTGGTTGCGGTGCACGAGCTGATTCCGGAATGTCAGAAAAACCGCAAAAATCAGCAATATACAACCACTCTCGGCATTATGCTGGGCTTTGCCGTAATGATGGTACTGGATGTTATGCTGGGGTAAAAGCTGTATCGGCTTACTGCCGTCGCGCAAAATGTCGAAAAAATATAAAGCCATGCTTCCGTGGCTTCGTACAATCAAATTGCAATATAAAATAATCCTCCGTATGCTTTTATCATACGGAGGATTAACCGTTTTGTGTGCCGCTCAAAGCAGCGGATATTCATTATTTTGCGCCGGGATATGTATGACGGTATTTTTGCGGCGAAACACCCTTGATTTTCTTGAACACATCGCCAAAGTAGCTGCTGTTGTTAAAGCCGCAGGCAAGCGAAATTTCAGAAATATTTTCGTCGGTATTCACCAGCAGCTTTGCGGCCTCGTTTATACGTAGGTAGGTAAGGTACTCACTGAAGCCGAAGCCGGTGCATTTTTTGAATTTCTTTGAAAAATACGTGCTTCCGGTATACGCCATTTCAGCCGCCTGCGCCAGCGTTATATTATCGCGGAAATTAGCATTAAGATAATCCACCACGCGCTGAATATTTGCCTCATATTTGCCCATAACCATCGACGATGCCGCGCCGTCGGTGCAAAGTCTGTTCAGCATAACCATAAGCTGCATGAACTGTGCGAACATTGCGAATTCGGAATATGCGTCGCCCTGGCGCGATTCCTGCATTATTTTGAAAAGCATATCATTTACTTCTCTGCGCTTTTCATACGGAACGCTTATCTGTACCTTTTCAAAGCAGCTCAGCAAATTGCGCACCATCGTGCTGTCCGAAAGAAATTTGCGCAAAAACTTATCGTTAAAGCTTATCAGATAGCGCTCGTGAATATCGCTCGAAATCGGCGAGGTCTTATGAAGAACATGCTTGTCGATCAGTATGAAATCGCCGGGGTTCACGGTGCATATCGAATGTCCGACAAAATATTTTCGCTCGCCGGAAATAAGGTAATACATTTCGTAATGGTCGTGAAAGTCGTCGGTTTTCATGTCGTATTTTGTACTGCGACGTATGCGGTCAATATTAAAATATGCTGTTTCTGCCATATTAATCAAATCCTATCTCTGTATTAGCCAAATATTGCATCAGGCTTATAGCGTCCATAATGTTTATTGTGCCGTCCAACACGCAATCCGCGGCCTTAAGCTTTTCGTCGTCCAAAATAATGATTTCGGACGAAGCAAGATACTGCATAAGTGAAATTGTGTCCAGAATGTTTACGGTCCCGTCGCCGGTAACGTCGCCTACCAAAATTTTTGCGCTTTGCGGTACCTCGGAAATACTTATTTTGTTAAACTGCACCGCGTTTTTCGAACCGTCGGTCGCCGCATAGGTGTCCGCACCGACAAAAATCGCCGCGCCGTTTTGGGTATCGTTTCCGCTGTATATGCTTGCAAGAACCGAATTTTCCGTCATATCGCTCTCAAGCCTAAAGGTATCGCGAGCCAGCTTTTTGCCGTCGGTCAATCTGAAAAAGAAGTCAAACAGCTCAATTTCCCTGTTCGCGTTCTGTGCCTGAGCTGTGTAAACCGTCGCCTTGAACGCGGTTCTACTCTCCCCCACCGTCCACTGCATGGGCGCCAGCGAAAGTGTTGAAGCAAATGGCAAGCGTGTTGTCTGCGCCGACGAAGAAACCGCAACATCCGTAAAATCCTGACTGTTTACAGGTACGACCACCGTGCTGTCATACGAAATAACCGCTTCGGCGCTGTTTATCGGTGTATCGCTTTTTGCGATAACCGTCAGCTTATACGTACCGTTTTCGACCGGGACGACCTTTATTGTGACGACGGAGTCTGCCGATGCGGCAAAAGCAAGCATTATTGCCGCAAAAACCGCCACGGCAAGCACTTTAAAAAGTCTTTTCATGATACATTCCTTTCGCCGACGAAACGCCGACAACAAAATATTAGCCTTTGCATATTTATATTATATCAATTTATTGCCATTTTGTCAATAGCTTTATTGATATATTTACGTTTTTGTCGGCAAATGATTTCGAAAGGCTACAAAAGTTTACAAAAAGTTAATCTTTATTTTTTTTAGTCTATTGACAAGCACGGGTAAGTTGTGATATAATATAGATACCTCTTGAGGGTCTTTTTTTATGGCCTTTAGAGGGAGGTACAAAAATTCGGAAAATTATCAGGAGGTGCCGTATGAGAGTTAAAATTACTTTGGCATGCAGTGAATGCAAGCAAAGGAATTATGACACAATGAAGAACAAGAAGAATGACCCCGACAGACTTGAATTAAACAAGTATTGCCGATTCTGCCGTAAGGAAACTCTTCACAAAGAAACCAAGTAATTCCCTTATCAACATTATTATAGGAGGTATTATTTTGGCAGAAGAAAAAAACGTTCAGTCCGAAAAGCAGGCTGAAAAAAAGCCGGCCGTTAAGCCTGTCAAGGAAAAGGTTCCTTTCGGTCAGCGCGTAAAAAAGTTCTTTAAGGACTATAAAAGCGAGCTGAAAAAGGTTGTCTGGTCCTCTAAAGATCAGGTTGTCAAAAACACTACGGTCGTTGTTGCTCTGGTCGTTGTATCCGGTGTTGTTCTTGTGCTTCTCGATTTAGCATTCAATATGGGTATAACCGCATTGGGCAAGCTTGTCTAAAAACCATTTGTAAAAGGAAATTGCCATGTTAGAAGATTACGATCCCAATCCCCGGTGGTACGTTGTACACACCTATGCCGGTTATGAGAACCGCGTTGCTGCCAACATTGAAAAAATAGTTGAAAATCGCAACATGGGTGACCTTATTTTCGAGGTTAAAATTCCTACCGAGACGGTGGTTGACCCCGCCGCCGAGGAAAACGGAAAAAACGCGGCTAAGGAAACCATGCTGTTCCCCAGCTATGTGCTGGTTAAAATGATTATGAACTATCAAACTTGGCATGTAGTGCGCAATACCCGCGGTGCAACGGGCTTTGTCGGTCCCGAATCGAAGCCGGTCGCTCTTTCCGATGAGGAAGTAAAGCAGCTCGGCGTTGACACTACCGTCATTTCCTTGAGCTATAAGGTCGGCGATTTGGTAAACATCACCGAGGGCTTTTTGGCGGGTCACACGGCAGTTGTCAAGGAAATTTCGGACGATTTCAAAACCATTAAGGTTGTCGTTCCGATGTCAAACCGCGAAACGCCTGTTGAGCTTTCCTCTTCAAGCGTTAAAAAAATCCAAGAAAAATAGCAGTGTAACTGCTCGGCCGTTATTCATACCGCTGTTTTTGCCATGACTGCGGGTGCATAGCGGTAACGTGGGAGGGAATTTATTCCCGAAAAAATTATTTACCACATTACGGAGGTGTATTTAAATGGCAAAGAAAATTATTGGTTACGTAAAACTCCAGCTTCAGGCCGGAAAAGCCACTCCCGCTCCCCCCGTCGGTCCCGCTCTGGGTCAGTACGGTGTAGCAATTCCTAACTTCACCAAGGAATTCAACGAGCGCACCAAAAACGATATGGGTCTTATCATTCCTGTCGTTATCACAATCTATTCCGACCGCACTTTCTCCTTCATCACCAAAACCCCGCCCGCAGCCGTTCTTATTAAAAAGGCTTGCGGTATCGAAAGCGGTTCCGGCGTTCCCAACAAGACCAAGGTTGCTAAGCTGACCAAGGATCAGGTTGCCAAAATCGCAGAACAGAAAATGCCCGACCTTAACGCAGCTAACCTCGAATCCGCTATGAGCATGATCGCCGGTACTGCACGCAGCATGGGCGTTACTGTTGAAGAATAAGGAGGGGTATAAACAATGAAGCAGGGTAAAAAATATACCGAAAGCATAAAATTGGTTGACAAAGCAAAGCTGTATGACGCCGAAGAAGCCGTACAGACCGTTTGCCAGACCGCAAAGGCTAAATTCGATGAAACCATCGAAATTCATATAAGACTGGGCGTTGACTCCCGTCACGCAGACCAGCAGGTTAGAGGCGCTATCGTGCTCCCCAACGGAACCGGTAAAACCGTGCGTACTCTCGTTTTCGCCAAGGGCGACAACGCAAAGGCCGCTGAAGAGGCAGGCTCCGATTTCGTCGGTGCTGAAGATATGGTTGAAAAGATTCAGAAGGAACAGTGGTTTGATTACGATGTAATCATCGCTACTCCCGACATGATGGGTCTTATCGGTCGTCTCGGTAAAATCCTCGGTCCTAAAGGCTTGATGCCTAACCCCAAGGCCGGCACCGTAACTCCCGATGTTGCCAAGGCTGTTAAAGAAGCTAAGGCCGGTAAAATCGAGTACCGTCTCGATAAAACCAACATTATCCACTGTCCCATCGGTAAAGCTTCCTTCGGTCCCGAAAAGCTTGCCGAAAACCTTAACGCTATCATGGGCGCTATCGTAAAAGCAAAACCGGCTTCCACCAAAGGTCAGTACATTAAGAGCTGTGTTATCGCTTCCACCATGGGCCCCGGCATTAAGCTCAACGCACAAAAATTTATGTAAAATCCGTTTTACCCGTACCGAACGTTGTTCGGTACGGGTAAAATAAAAACAAAACACCTGTTGCTGAAGCGGTGAAACTCTTTACGACGCAATTTTCGTCACCTCACTCCCCCACGCAATTCTCCGTAAAAGCAATTTAACCGCAAATTTAACCACTTTCAAAAACCATAAAATCCAATATTTTCACACTTCGGGGTGTGGCGCAGTTGGTAGCGCGCGACGTTTGGGA
>CAYWMF010000081.1:0-6910 GCA_964459175.1 uncultured Oscillospiraceae bacterium | reverse complement strand
GGCTTAACAAGGAACATCTGTTTAACTGGGAAAGCCCGGACGGCAGTAAGGTTTGCACCTTTGCCATTTTCGACAGTTATTGCATTATCGATGAAAAGCGTCTTTTGCCGCTTCAGGAGCGCGCCGACGCGGACGGCAAGGATTATATGGGCTTTTACGGAGTCGGAAACCATGGCGGCGGACCGACCATTGAGCTTATCGACCGTATAAACAAGCTGGAGGGCATTAACGGCGTTTACTCCACGCCGGACGAATATTTCGCTAACGCCGATAAGGATTCTCTTGTCACGGTGCGTGACGAGCTTCAGCATCATGCGCGCGGCTGTTACAGCACAGTTACCGCGGTTAAGACCCTTAACCGTAAATGCGAGCAGAATTTGATTGCCGCCGAAAAGCTTTGCGTTTTGGCAAATCACCTTGTCGGCATGAAATACCCGCACGAAAAGCTTAATAAGGCTTGGAAAAACGTGCTTTTCAATCAATTCCACGATATTATGGGCGGTTGTGCGCTTAAAAAGGCTTACGACGATGCAATGTACACCCACGGTGAAACCATGAGCATAACCGAGCAGATTATTAACGACGCAATGCAGCTTATTGCGCACAATGTCGATACGCTTAAGGGCGAGACTCTGCCGTCCTTTAAGTACAGCCACCCCAATGTATGGGAGCACGAGGTCCTCGGAACACCTGTTTTCGTATTCAATCCTCATACCTGGACAGTTAAGCAAACAATTGCCGTCCGCGCCGGTGTTGCTACGCGTGTAACCGACAGCGATGGCAACGAAATACCTTTCCAGCAGGAGCATAACGATACATTGACGTACGCTGTCAAGCGCAATATTCTTACCTTTGACGTTGAGGTTCCGCCGATGGGCTACGCGGTATACCGCATGTTCTTCGAAAAGCCGAGTGAAAAGGAATTCGAAAAAACCGTAAAAATCAATGGCAATACGCTTGAAAACGATAAGGTTAAGGTTGAATTTGACCGCGTTACCGGCGATATATGCAAATTCTACGTTAAAAAGACAGGCAAGTACATAATCGACAAGCCTTGCAGTGCGATACTGCTCGACGAAACCGCCGCCGACACATGGGCGCATAATGTGGTATTCCTCGGTGAAAAGGTTGCCGAGTTCCAGAATGCCTGCTTTGAGGTTTACGAGGACGGACCGGTTCGTTGCATACTCAGAGTTACAACCACCTGCGCCGGCAGTACCCTGCGCCGCGACTATATTCTTGCCGCCGGCAGTGACCGCGTTGACGTTAAGGTTAAGGTTGATTTTCACGAAAAGCACAGAACATTGAAGTTTGTGTTCCCGATAAGCGGCAAGGTTACCGCCGAAATTCCTTACGGCACCTTCAGCCGTGAAATTGCCAGCGGTGAGGAGCCCTGCGGAATGTGGATTGCCACCGATGACGTTTGCGTAGCCAACGATTCTAAATACGGCTATGACACCATAGACGGTGAAATGCGCCTGACCGTTATGCGCGGAGCTATTTATGCCGACCACGGACAGCAGCGCGGTGATTTTGAAGAGTACATGGATCAGGGAATACATGAATTTGCATATTCCGTATATCCTTTCGTTTCGAAAGCTGACGCCACACGCCGCGCAAGTGAGCTTAATATGCCGCTTCGTCACATTGATGACAGCTTCCATGCCGGAAAGCTGCCCGAAAAGTTTGCCGCATTCGAGGGCGGAAGCGACAATGTTATAATCAGCGCAATCAAAAAGGCTGAGGACAGCGATGTCGATGTTGTACGATTCTACGAAATCGAGGGCAAGAATACCTACGTTTCGATGAAGCTGTTCGATAAACCGATTAAAATCTCAATGGGTCACGACACGCTTAAGACCATGACTACCGACGGCGATGACCTTGACTTGATGGAGTGGAAAAAGTAAAATGAAAATTGTAAAAAGCTATCTCAAACTGAGTGACGGAGATATTCAAGAGTTTAATGTGCATGTTTCGCAAACGGAAAATGACGGCGTAGCCTGCGTGCATTTCAAGGGCTTTACCAAAAGATGCCTTTACGCCGACTTCGGTGCCGGAATAGATTTCGAAATTCCCGATGCCGAAAAATGGATGGCGGATTATCGTTACAGCGAGTTTTGGTGCCGCCCGGCGTTCGGCGAGAGCTTTTCGGATGTGCCCGACGAAACACAGGCGCTTGTCTACAGTAAAAAGGACGGCAATTTCGGCGTTGTTTTTCCGATAGTTTCGGATAAATACAAATGTGTTCTCAAGGGCGGCGACGATGGAAAATTAACCGCGCGGCTGTTCAGCTTGTGCTCCGATTTAAAGTCTTGCGATGCTCCGGCGCTTGTGTACGCTGAGGGTAAAAACCCATACGCTTTGCTTGAAAATTGCGTTAAAGCGGCTTTGAAGCTGCTGGGCACAGGTGTGCGCCACCGCAGTGAACGCCGCTATCCCGAGATATTCGAATATCTTGGCTGGTGTAGCTGGGACGCTATGGAAATTCGTGTCAATCACGACGAGCTTGTCAAAAAATGCGAGGAATTCCGCGATAAAAATATTCCGATTAAGTGGTGCATTATCGATGATATGTGGGCACACATAACCGATTTTTACGATATGGATTATGCCACAAGAGACGATATGTTCAAGCTTATGCACCATTCGAAGTTGTATTCATACAAGGCTGATCCGTACCGCTTCCCAAAGGGACTCGAGGGCTGCGTTAAGGATATTAATTCCTACGGTATCAAGGTCGGCATGTGGCATCCCACCACAGGTTATTGGGCGGGTATCGACCCGGACGGCGAGGCATATGCCGAATTGAAGGACTATCTTATCAAAACCGTAAACGGCACATATATTCATGATTGCGATAAGCTGAAAGCCTATGGATATTACAGTACTATTCACGATTGGTTCAGAAAATGCGGAGTTGATTTTGTTAAAATAGATAACCAGAGCATGAGCAATGCTTATTATCGCGAGATTAAGCCGATAGGCGAGGCGGCACGCGGCTTCCATGAGGGTATGGAGGCTTCCGTAGGACAGCATTTCGACGGTGCGGTTATCAACTGTATGGGTATGGCAAGCGAAGATATGTGGAATCGCAGTGTAAGCGCGGTGTCGCGTTGCAGCAACGATTTCCAGCCCGAAAATAAAGAGTGGTTTATCAGCCATATTACTCAGTGCGCCTACAATTCCATGATACAGGGACAGTTCCATTACTGCGACTGGGATATGTGGTGGAGCGATGACGGCCAAGCTATTAAAAACAGCGTTCTTCGCGCGATAAGCGGCGGACCGATTTATGTGAGCGACAAGCTTGAACGTAGCCGTCGCGAGGTTTTGGCGCCGTTGGCACTGGACGACGGCCGAATTTTGCGCTGTGATAACCCCGCCGTGCCCTGCATCGACTGCATTACCGAGGATCCGACTCAAAGCGGCAATCCGTTCAAGCTTATGAATACCGCGAACGGCAGTGGAATTATGGCTGTTTTCAATCTCGATTCGCAAAACAGATCGGTTGTCGGAAAGCTTTCTCCGTCGGATATTGACGGCCTTGAGGGCGAAGAATTTGCGGTATATGAGCATTTTTCCGGTGAGCTTAAGATACTTTCACGTGAGGAATCGTTTGAGCTTGAGCTTAAAAATATCGATGAATTCAAGCTTTATGTCGTTTGCCCGATTACCGACGGCTTTGCGGCTATCGGCAGAATTGACAAATTTATTTCTCCCGCCACGGTCAAGGCTGTGCGCGGCAAAGAAATCGAGCTTGTCGAAAACGGTAGCTATGCTTATGTCGAAAACGGCAAATTATTCATCGTAAAGTAAAATTTTTCGGTAAAATTTGAGTTAAATTTTAAATATCGTATTGAAATATCCATGTGTTTATGATACAATATACACATGGATATTTTTTTGAAGAGGAGTTTGAGATATGAAAAAATTGCTTGCCTGCCTTGCGGTAATGCTGTTGCTCACCGCCGCCGCCGCTGCGCAGGAAATAAAGATTTCCGCCGAGGTGGTAAATAATACCGTTGTTGCCGATGTTGAATTTATCGATAACCCCGGTATCGCGGGCTTTGTTATTAATATGAATTTTGATAAGTCCAAGCTTACGCCGGTTTCCGTCGCAACGGGCGATATGCTTGGTGGTAGCATAACTTCGAATTTACATATTACGGACGATTATTCCGATTTGGATTATGTTTCGGCAGTTTGGGTTAATACCTCAAATAATGCCAAAGACGGCGTATTTTACACCGTTGTTTTCTCGATAAACGACGGCGCAAAGGGCTCCACCGAGCTTACACTGGATTACAAAAAGGAAAACGTTTCCAACGCATCGTTCGAAAATGTCAGCTTTGACACCACCGGTGCGACGGTGAAGCTGGGCGGAAACGACACAAGCGGCGGCTCTGCCGTTACCAAGCCCTCAACAGGCAGTACGCCGAGTACAAAGCCGACGGAGAAGCCAAACAAAGAGCCTGAGGCTGAGCTTTTCCAGCCGACGAAGATTTATGCCGACGTCAACGAAAGCGATTGGTATTTTGCCGATGTGGCATATGTTTATCAAAAAAAGCTTATGACCGGTACGGCAAATGAGCCGGAGCTGTTGTTCAGCCCGCTTCTTAATACCAACCGCGCCATGTTTGTGACCGTTTTGTACCGTATGGAGGGAGAGCCTACGGCGACCGAATCCGCGTTTGTCGATGTCGAAAAGAGCTCATATTATGAAAAAGCGGTTGCATGGGCGGCCGCAAACGGCATTGTCAACGGCATCAGCCCGACCGAGTTTGCCCCGCTGTCCAACATTACACGCGAACAGACAGCCAAGATAATAGCCAATTATGCCGCTTATAAAGGGCTTAAAATTCCTCAGCCGACGGCCGATATTTCGTCCTTCACCGACTATAATTCGATCAGCGATTGGGCGGTAGACGCATTGCAGATTTGCGCCGATATGGATATTATCCGCGGCAGAAACGATAATACCCTCGACCCGCAGGGCAGTACCACCCGTGCCGAAACTGCCGCCATTCTGCGCCGCCTTGTCGAGTATACCCAAAAGAACAAATAAAAATAAAGGGCTGTATCAAACTTTTTCCGTTTGATGCAGCCCTTGCTTTCATTTTTGGCCCGGAGTATATTCCAAAATGTCGCTTACCGTACAATCGAGAGTGAAGCATACACGTGCAAGAATGTCCAGATCGATTTTCTCCATATTGCCGTTGTACCAGCGGTCAATCACCTCGAATCGAACATTTATTCGGCGTGCCAATGCATATCTGCTTATCCCGCTTTTTTCCATGATTTCGCGCAGCTTGATTTTTACTCCGCCATAATCTCTGGTCAGAATAATGCTGTTGTACTCGTTCATAAAACCACCTCAAGTAATATACTATATCAAAAGTTACCTCTTGACAAATCACTTTAAATGTGTTATAATTTAAATAGTTACTATCTAAATAGTAACTATTTTATCCGTATAACCTACGGATATTCAAAACGGTTATTTATTCATCTTTTTATAAAGGCGACGAACGGAAATGGTTTGCTTTCGAAAACTGATGCTGAAAATAACCGAAAACCGCGGTATTTAAGACAACTTCCATTTTATGACGGACTATTGCGAAGTGTCTTTGCACCGCGGTTTTTTTGTTTGCACAATGTTAGCAAGCTAACAAATATTAACGATTTAACCACATCGTGTTTCGGATTGATGAACAGGATATTTTTTTAAAAATTAGATACAAGTAATTTATAAATTGCTTTTTTTGCGTTACATTTTATACATTCGAGATACATAAAGAAGAGTAAAATATTATTCATGAGTAAATCAAGAAAGGAAAAACGTATGTCAGACAAGAATAATCTCGAAAACGAGGAAAAGGTCGTTGAAGCTGTTGAACAACCTATAACACAGAGCGACGCCGAGGACGAAAAGAAAGAGGATAAAGCTAAGGCTAAAGTTAAAAAGCCGCGCAGAAAAGGCAAGAAGCTTATAAAGTGGATTATTGTTTTGCTTTTGCTTGCAGCGGCGTGCGTTTTTGTTTGGAAAAACGATGCCGCGTATTCGTTCGCCCAAAAGTACATAAGCTTTTTGCCGGAGCGAAACGTAGTTGTTAAAAATTCCGATTATACGCAGGCGCAGGTTGAGCGCCGTACCATAAGTGTTACCTTAACCGGTACCGGCACACTTCAGCCCATTGATTCCTATACCATCACCTCTAAGGTGACCGGCGAGATTATGTCGGCAAACTTCGAGGAAATGGACGTTGTCGAAAAGGATCAGGTGCTTTATACCATAGATTCCTCGGATATCGAAAGCAGTATCCGCGATTATGCCGACAAGGTTGAGGACGCGCAGGACGCGCTGGACGATTTGCTTGAGGATTACGAAGATTTGGAATTGTACAGCGATTACACCGGCATTTGCGAGGAGCTATATGTTGAAGAGGGAGATAATGTGCAAAAGGGCGCCATGATAGCGCATGTTGTCGATCGCGAAACCATGCTTCTGGAGGTACCGTTCTTTGTTCAGGATGTGGTTGACATGCGCGTCGGACAGGCGGTACAGGTTACCGTAAACGCTGCTACCGATACAATCAGCGGTAAAATCACCAAAATAGGAACACTCGAAACAGTTACCGCCGTCGGCGCGAAGTTGCGCACAGTTACCGTAAGCGTTATCAACCCCGGCGGTATTACTACAGCCACAACCGCTTATGCGACGGTTGACGGTATTGAAAGCGCGTCGGCGGGAAGCTTCAAATACAATGTCGATGAAACTATAACCGCGGAATACGGCGGGGAAATCGAAACGCTCGGCGTTGAAGAGGGCGATAAAATTTCAAAGGGCGCGTTGGTTTTGAAAATCTCCTCCGAAACACTGGACGATCAAAAGGAAACGCTTGAAAAG